>JAYUPZ010000592.1:0-2796 GCA_043759805.1 Myxococcales bacterium
TTGAATCGTGGGCCACCACAGCCGCATGGCCTTCGGGGAGCGACAGCAGTGCAGCAAAATCGGCAACAACGCCCAGCGGCGCTTCGAGTCCAAGTCGACAGAGTGTATTTCGGCAGCCAACCGCTAGCGCTGCGTGGCCCGGGCCGGGCCGCGGCACTGCCGCGAGGGTCAAGGTAGCCAGCTGGCGGCCAAGCTCGCGAGCCACGAGATCCTCGTTTGGCCCCATGAATCGCCAGTAACACGGCAGACGCTACGGTTCAAGCGGTCGCATACCGGACGGTGGAGCGTCGAGGTTCGGACGCTCGGTCGGAAAAGGCCCGATGCGCCGACAAAAGTGCCCTTGGGGACAGTGGCATAGCCCTTGCTGAATGCGTCAACATGCTCGTCGCCCTTTCATTGCTGCTGCAACACCCGGCATTGTTCGCACGGGAACCCGCCTACAACCCGGACCGGCCGGAGGTTCAAGCGTTCCTGGATAGTTTGGACATCCCATCAGGGATGCGTGACTCACCCGACGTACAGCGGTTGGTGGAAAACGAACTTGGCCCATCCGGGCGTTCCGACGATCCACCCGATCTCATGGCTGCGCCGCTTGAGCCTCAGAATCGACGTTTGCACCCTGCGCCTGCTTGGGCCGACTTCCTACCAAGGCTGAGCGCCACGGGGAGCGTAGCGACGATGGATGGCCAGCGCGATTCGAGAGCCGTGCTGTTGGCTGAAATTCCAATTGAACCGCGACCCGAACGACCTGTTTTGCCGCGTTTACCACCCGAGGATTTCGATCCGGGCGTCAGCAGCGTGCCCGGATGTCTCGCGGTGCTGCGCGAAACGGCCGTCGGATTGATCTTTGCCGAGGGAAGTCGGGCGCGAAGTCTTCTGTCTCGCTCCCGAATTGCCGGTTGGTTGCCGGAGCTGCGCTTCCGGGTCGAGCGCCGAATGGGTCGCAACGAATCGCTAGACATCGAAGAAGCCGTTGGTGTCTCACCTCTCGGACTGGATACCGTCAACGACGTTCGCTACGAGGTCCGTGCCACCCTCGACCTGGGTCGAGCCATCTTCAACCCGCAGGAGCTCGCCGCCAGCCAACAAGCCCTCCGCATCGCCGACGCCCGACGTGAGGTACAGGTCGAGGTCAACCGCCTCTTTTTCGAGAGGCGCCGTCTTCGGTTGCGACTCGCGGTCGCGGTCGGAAAAGACATCGAGGACACCGCCGATCGTGAGACCCTCGCCTTGCGCCTCGCCGCGGTCGACGCCGACCTTGATGCCATTACCGCGGGACAGTCACAAAAATGTCGGTGATGGTTCCGGACGAAATCGGAGCGGCACTCTTGGTCTACGGCACGGGTTGGCGTAGCATCGTGCAGACCAAACGATGTCCGAAACTCCCAGTAAATCCTCTCAGTCAGGAAACGACAATCGACGAGCGAGGCGATTTACGGTCGATGTGGAGGCCTCGGTCAAAACCAGCTTTGGCAGTGTTGTCCGGGCGCGGACCCGAGACGTTTCACAGACCGGCATCTGCCTTATCAGCCAGGATGCGGTCCCGGTTCAAGATCTGCTGGATATCGATCTGGTGCTCGCCTTTGGCAACAATTCCTATTCAGAACCTCTCAGTCTGAAGTCGAGGGCGGTCTGGTGCACACCGATAGGCGATGTATTCCAAATCGGAGCCATGTTCGAGGGCGTCACCGACGAACAAGACAATTTCCTCGAGATGTTTCTGCAATTCCTCGATGGAACGCTCGCCCCGAAGGGCGTCGAGGGCTATTCCGGGTCTAGTGACGACGAGGAAGAAGAAGCATCATCAGCGGACAAGGACAATCCGTTCATAAGTTGATTCGTCACACGCGCGCCCGCACTGCCGCCTCGGCTGCACGCGCGCCGTCCAGGGCAGCCGAAACGATACCGCCTGCGTAGCCCGCGCCTTCCCCCACGGGATAAAGGCCAGTCAGCCCCGGACTTTCCAGGGTCTGCGGATTTCGCAATAAACGCACAGGTGAGCTTGTGCGGGTTTCCCCTGCGATGAGGAGCGCATCGGGTGACAACAAGATGGGATGCCTTCGACCCAGCGCTTCGAGTCCCTCGTGCAACGCATTCGCGATTGACCCCGGGAAGAGTTCACGCAGAGATGCCGGTGCAATGCCTGGGTGGTAACTCGTTGCGGGCAATGACTGGCTGGTCTTGCCGCCAAGAAAATCCGTCAACCGCTCGGCACCTGCCACAAACCGACCCCCGCCTGCAGCAAAAATCGCCTGTTCAATCTTTCGTTGCAGCGTCACGCCGGCCAGCACACCTTCCGATGCCGACCCCATGTCCTCCGCCGACACGCTGACCACCAGGCCCGAGTTGGCAAACGGTGAATCGCGACGAGACAGGCTCATACCGTTGACCACAACCCCATCGGTCTCGGTTGCGGCGGGCACAATCCATCCACCGGGGCACATGCAGAAGCTGTAGACGCCGCGCCAACCCGAACGGGCTTTGAGTTCGTAGAACGCTGGCGGCAACGCAGGGTGTTCCGCGGCGGAACCGTACTGCAGCCGATTGATGAGCGGTTGAGGGTGTTCCATGCGGACGCCAATCGCCAGCGGTTTGCGCTCCATCGCGATCCCGGATGCGGCCGCCCAGTCGTAGACCGAACGTGCCGAGTGCCCCGTCGCCAAAATCACCACATCGGCTGGTATCTCATCTCCACCAGCAAGGCGAACACTGCGCACCACTTCGCGTTCGATCCGGAGCCCCGAAACCGCGGCACCAAAACGGTAGGTCACCCCTTGCGATTCGAGATGCTCGCGC
>JAYUPZ010000593.1:0-5898 GCA_043759805.1 Myxococcales bacterium
TGCGTGAACCTCGCGTACGCTTCGTTGACCGCCTTGAGGTAGCCCTCCGCTTCAACCACCCACGACGCGTATTTGGGAGGCATGTCGGCGATGGGGACCCGGATATCGGCGCTGACATTGACGGAGGCTTGGGCGCCAAAGGTGCCAGCACAGCCAGCGGAGAGCCCAAGAGCGGCCGAAAGAAATGCGATCTGCGTACGAATCATATTTATCCCCCAAGGTTTAGACTGACGGAGGACAGAGTAGATGAAAGCTGGCCGAAGAACCAGTCCCTTGCGTTTCGGAAGGCTGCAGGCGCCTGGTACCGGGCCACAGTGATTTCGATCGGTTGAAGCCGAGGCAGGTCGGTGGCGGGAATCTTGGGTCCCGGAATTCGTGTCCGATAATAAACCTTCTGACAACGTTTCGCCCCCCTGCCCCCCCTACGGCGGGGCTATCATCGTGATGCCGACATTGCGACCGCGTCGGCGAGCCGCGATTTGAAGACACTGGTGTCCCAGGGCCCGTTGATGTGGCTGCAACACCTGTTCGCGTGGTACGGATGTAAATACATCTTGCACCGAAAGAGCCTGCGCTCCCGCCGAACCAGGGCGATTGCTATCGATTGTGCTACGTAACGATGCGCCTGCGCAAGCTTGTAACGGGACACCGAGTACCAGGTAGAGGTTGAAGAACTTTCTGGACTCATAATTTGTGAGCTTTGAAATGTCCCACGTCCACACCTGATCGGGTGCCGATGCGGTCAAGCGTGGCACAGCGTGGGAGCGCGGGGCGCGCTGATTTTTGCGGTCATTTGTTTCACCTTGCGCCGCAAGTATGCGGTACATCGTGCGGGGTGATGCGATGTAATTCCCCTCGTCCAAACGCGAGAAAGCACGGAATGTTCCCCATGCCGAATTCTGTCGCAGCGTAACTCTTGGGTGCGAACAGTTCTTTGAGTTAGGTCAGACAGTTGGGCAGAAGCCGGGCCACGCTGTTTGATCCTATGTCCGGCGGCGATCGTCGGCGCGACAAATCGCCATGGGCTTGGACTAGACTCTACATCAGCCAAGAGATCATTTTGATTATGAAGAAGCCTATCAACCTTGAGCGGTTGCTCTCGGCTGTCATGCAGCATTGCAGGCGCCGACCACACCGACCACGGCGTTTTACAGGCAAGAAATCTATGTGATACTACGGCGATGGCACGCACCCTTGGCGAGCTGGAGCAAATCGCCCTTTTCGCAGATGCCCTGCCCGCAGCCGTTTGGGTGGGCACGGCGCCCACAGGCACGTGCGTCTATGTGAACCGCCGGTTCAACCAGATCCTGGGCATCGAGCCGCCGCCCGAGGCCAGCAGAGGCAACTACGTTGGCCCTTACGGCGTGCATCGCCTTGACGGCACGCCCTACCCCGAGGCTGACATGCCCTTCGAGCGGGTTATGCGTTCACGCGCTTCCGTCGTTGTGGACGACATCGTCATCCACAGACACGACGGCGACAAAACGTATCTGCGGGTGTTCGCCAGCCCCATTTTTGAGGAGGACGAACTGCTGTATGTGGTGGAGGCCTTCATTGACATCACGCTGGAGGTGCAGGCCCGGCAAAAGCATGCGGAATCCGAGCGCCAGGTTCACGCGGCACAACGTCTGGATGCAATTGGCAGCTTGGCCAGTGGCATCGCGCACGATTTTAACAACTTGCTGGCCAGCGTGAAGTTGGTTGCGGGGCAACTACAGCAGACAGAAACCGATCCTGCACGCAAGCAACTGATCGACGTGCTTGACGAAGCGGCAAACAGCGCAGCAAAGCTCACGCGCGCGCTTTTAGGTCTCTCGCAACGAAGAGGACCCGTTGCCGAAGTTGTGGCCGTGGGGCAGATCGTGGGACGCGTTGCGGAGTTGGCGCGACGAACGTTTGGCAAGCACTTCGCCATCGAGACCGAACTGCTTACGGAAGGCGATACCGTGCAAGGTGATGCTTCCCAGCTTGAGCAGATCGTGATGAACCTCGCGGTCAACGCACGCGATGCGATGGCAAGCGGCGGAACATTGCTCCTTCGGACGCAGCGTCGCAGCTTGTACGCAGCAGAGCGACCCGATCTGGCTCCCGGAGACTATGTGGTGATCGAGGTTGTCGATAACGGCGGCGGAATGGAAGCGCACGTGGCGGCGTATGCTTTCGATGCTTATGTCACCACCAAAAGCCGTGACGCGACCAAGGGCACCGGGTTGGGTCTTGCCATCGTGTATGGCATTGCAAAAGCGCACCGCGGTTTGGCCGAGGTGGCTTCGTCAGGCCCCGCAGGCACCACGATGCGCGTGTTTCTCGCAGCGGCGGCATCAGACGCGCAACCGGCGCAGGCAAAGCCCCGGCCGCTCGCCCCTGTTCGGGGGCGCGGCAAGATCTTGATCGTCGACGACGATCCACTTGTTCTGCAGGTGACGGATAAAGTTCTAAGGGAGCTCGGCTACGACACCGCGTTGGCAGCCCAGGGAGATGAAGCCGTAGACAAGGCATCCGCCGATCCGGCCATTGATTGCGTCTTACTCGACATGACGATGCCGGGCCTGCCGTTGGAGGACACGTGTGCTTCGATTGCGCGAGCGCGCAACGGCTTGCCGATCATTTTGATGACGGGTGCGTCGCGTGCTGACGAAGCTGCTCGGTTGTCGTCCTTTGGTGTGCGCGCATTGCTTCAGAAGCCATTCGATCTGGCTGGTTTATCGAGCGCTATCGATGAAGCTTTGAAGCCCGGTCGCGATTCGTTGCGATAGACGAACAAAGGCACCGAGAGCACAAAGGGTTGCGGCAAAGTGGGAGACACTTGATCGCATGGGTTCGACGCGCGGGTAGCCCGCAAATCAACACCCGCAATCGTGGAACGGCGGATAGTAGGAGCGGACCACCTCGTAGCCGTTGCCACCGAGGCGCAGCATCCCATTGGATTCCCCGCGCGTGTTTTGCCAATCGCCACCGAGGAGTTCGGGCATGCCGTCCTGATTCGCATCCACAATGCCCTGGATAAAGAAGGGGCTTGGCTCATCGTTGCCATCCGGTTTATTGAGCAGCAGCAAGCGATCACCGCGGATTTCAAACAGCGTCCAAAGACTGCCGTCGAAATCGCCTCCACAATCGCCGCTCACGTAGAACCGGACTGAAGCCAGCGTTCGGTTCGTACCCTTCCAAATCAGGTACTCCGGCTCTGCGCCGTCGTCGTACTCCCAGGGGCCCTTTTCCTCGGTTGCTCGAGCGATTGCATGGGTCGCCGCAATCTTGCGGTAGGCAGGAAGTGCCCGCACGGCAGTTTCAAGCTGAGTCTTCAACGCCGTTGATGGCGCTTCCGGATGAAAGACCTCGGGCTCAGGTCGATCGGCCTCACGCGCCCACAGTGCCTTGCTGCAGTCTCCTTGAGACTGCGCGATTTCGGCAGCGTACAGGGCCCCCGCCGAACCTTCGTCCCAAACATCCTGCGTGATTTTTTCCAGTGGCAGCGCCGCCGCCTGGTGATCATCCGGAGCGCCTGGGTCAACGCCGGTCCAGTGCTGGACAGCTCCGAAATGCGGCGTGAACCGACGCAGCAGAAATGTTTCGCCGAGTTTCGCGCTGCACACGACACCGATTTTTCCGTAGAGGCTCACGGCCATTCCCTTCACATTCTTGATCTCGGGAGGCAGTCTCTCCTCGTTGATCAACTGTCGCGCCGTGACGACACCCCGATCGAATTCGCCGTCAAGCAGAATCTGCCCGTCACCCGACACGTCAGCGCCAGCGGTCGCCAACACGACGTAGCTGTGCTTCGCGTGAACGACGAGTCGTATGTCTCTTGCATCCAGATCAACGGCCTTGCCAGAGCGAGCCACGTTGGATACCAGCATTTCTTCGCGGCCGATCTTTAAACCCGCCGAGCCCGGTACAAGAAGCAATTCCTTGGTGCCCTGATCTTGGAAGGTGGTGGAGCTCCATTTTTGGGCAAAACGAACGCTGGCCGTGCAGCAGGTGGTCTGCATCGTCACATCGGCAATCGTAACCGTCATCGGCCGCGCAAACATGGCCTTGCGATCGTTCAACCAGCCTTTGCGATCGAATCGTCTCACGCGCGCGCCGGCACGTTTGATCCCCTGAAAGCGATCGGCATACAGGGCGCGGTAGGACTCGAAATCTCCACCGTTCTGAGCGCGCAACCACCGGTCCAAGACTGCCTGCGCATCCTTCTCGCGAACCAACGGTGGCGCCTCCGGTTGCGCACGGCTCACGGCGCTGTCAGCAACGGCTGTTGATGGATGCGGCTGATCGCGCTTACAACCATTGGCCACGCCCAAGACCGCCAGCGACAAACAAACCCACAGTCCGGCGGGCGATGTCACGCCCTGCATGCAATTCATGCTCACACTCTACGTCGCCTTGCGTGGCTAGGAAACGCCAAGCTTGTACCGAAACTCAGAGCGTGCCGGACAATCCGAAACCGAACGTCCCATCGGGGGTCAGCAGCGCGGTTGGAAGCACGGTCATCGATCGGCGGTCGAGTTTGCTGCGATCGTCATCGCCAGGGCGAGCCAAAAATACCGCGTCCGTGATCGTGGCTGCAGCAGCGCCAATCAAGGATCCCACGACAAATCCTCCAGCGCCGCAAAGAAACTGTTCTTCACCGCACGAAGCAACGTCGATCTGATACCCAACGTAAGCAGACGCAGCAGGAAGGACCGCATGCAGTGCCAGGCTTCCCAGGGCGCGTTCGTGGTTTCCGTGTGATACGTGAATAGCGGGACTCGCAAGCGCGAACGGGATCGGCATGACACTAAGACCCAAAACGGTTTCGAAGCCGAAACCGTTCGCCATCGCGATCGACAAAAAGCCAGCCGCGACGTCAGCCGCAACGATCAGACCACTGTAGTTGCTGCGCACCTCCGGCTCAGCCACAGAGTCGTCGGGGAGCGACGGAGGCTCATCGGCGCGGACCATCGCAGGAAACATCAGGCCAAACAGAACGCCGGTGAACGGGAGAATGCGGGTTGCTTTTAGGAACATGGGCTCAAACCACAGCAACCTGCGTGCCGGCGCCGGCTGACTCCTTTTCGAATCGAAAACCCTACAGGGCCACACGAAATACTTACAGATTCACACGAAACACCTGTTGAACCTTCAACAGGACATGACTGTTTACCGTCCAACTTCCACCGGCTGACACAGCGAATGAAAATCCGCAGCACAGCGCTGCACAACCCAGGCGAACGCGGCATTCGGAATCGCCCCATGCAGCTCGGGCAGAACCCACGTTTCTTGCAACTGTCGAACGTATGAACGCGCGGCCGCCACCCCCCGTCATCGGTTGCCCCGGGAACGGGTTGCGCAACGATTCCGAATAGGTTGCGCCGTCGGCTGGCCGCAAGCCCTTTTATCGCCTACCTTCCCGGGATCCCATGGACCTCCGAGCGCTAACCCCCGCCGAGCTGCAAACACGGATGCGCACGCTCGGGGTGCCCGCCTACCGGGCCGAACAGGTCTTTCGTTGGCTGCACGGACCCGGAAACGGCGGCATGGGTGCCGTGAAGGATCCAGAGGCGCCGGCCAATGTCCCTGCCGAACTGCGAGCCGCCTTGCTCGCCGAAAACCCCACCACCGCGCTCACCCTGGGTCAAATGCAGGTGTCGTCCGATGGCACAAAAAAAATGGCGTTTCAGACCCATGACAATCGAACCATCGAAGCGGTCCTCATTCCGGACGACGACGAGGAACGCGATCGCCTGACCCTGTGTGTCTCGTCGCAAGTCGGCTGCGCACTCGACTGTGCCTTCTGTGCCACCGCGACGCTTGGCTTCGGACGCCATCTCACCGCAGGCGAGATCGTGCAACAGATCTACTGGGCCATCGAGCTTGCAGGACGTCGACCCACCAACCTCGTTTTCATGGGGATGGGCG
>JAYUPZ010000594.1:0-5887 GCA_043759805.1 Myxococcales bacterium
CTCGAGCGAATTTTTTTTTGGCGAAAAGTAACGCTTGCCGTGCTGGTGTTTGCGCCTCAAAATTCAATAGATCCGGGGCGTAGCGCAGCCTGGTAGCGCGTTCGGTTCGGGACCGAAAGGCCGGAGGTTCAAATCCTCTCGCCCCGACAAACTATCCGCGGAAACCTCTGCGGCCCTACGGGGTGCTGATTCCGCAGGCCCTTACGGAGCGTCGACGCTTCCGTCTTCCGAAACCGAAGACGCATCCCCGGCATCGGTCAGCACTTCTGCATCGGATATTGCGGCCGCGTCGGGTGTGGGCAGGACGTCGGTGGACGACGCATCCGGAACAGCGGGCATCGCATCCGGCCTCATCATCGGCACCCGTGCATCGGTAACCAACGCGTCGGATACCCCTCCATCGGGGAAGGACATCAAAAATAGATTTGCCTCGGCCGAAAGACAGCCCGCGGGTAAGTTCACCAGATTGAACCAGGTCCCCACGACCCGCCCCGTGGTGTCGGAGAGGTGAACGCGCAGCAGAGCCTCATCACCAGCCCGATAAGCCGGCAGCGGCACGTCGATGGTTGCAAGACCCGCGCTTGCATCGAGGGGTCCGGTGGCGCTCGCCACGATGATCCCGTTCAGTTCGACCTGAACGGTCACGCTGCCCCCACCCGCCGGCAGTTTCGCTGGATCGGCAATGGCTTCGATGCGAACCGTACCCTTCGTGCAGTCGGGATCCGAGCCGCACGAGAGCACGCCAACCACCGCAAGAACGGCGGCGATGCCAATTGCCGCGACAGAACGTTTCATGGGCGCGATGCTACAACAACTCACTCCCCGGCCGGCATCGAAATCCCGATAACGATTGGTCGATTCAAAGGGCTGGATCGGCGGCGCAAGCGGGGTTATCAACAGGGGGTTCCATGCCAACGCCCACCCGCCGTCCGCCGCACCGATCGCCAGCCGGGCGATCTCTTGCGTTGCTGAAGCGGCGGCCCGCCCGGCGCATTTCGACGTGGTCGACCTGGAACGACGAACGGTTGCTCGATCTGCGACTCTGCGACCTCGATCTCCGGCTCGAATCGACCTGGATGATGCGCGGCATCGAGCAACTTGGCGCCGAGCTGCACACCCGGGGCATTCGTGTCACGCCCCACTGTTGGCTTTCAAGCGAGTGGTTTTGTCCCGATGGCGTGCCCGGATTCGCCATTCCCTTTTATCTCGCACACCCGCGACTCATGCGGCTTGAGCAAACGATGATGGGGGAAATCGAGGGTGGCTCTCACGGCAGCTTCATGCGCATCTTGCGGCACGAGACCGGACATGCGGTTCAGACCGCGTTCCGACTGCATCGTCGTTCCAAATGGCGCGCGCTTTTTGGAAATGCGACGGCACCTTATCCTCTGTCGTACCGGCCCAAACCCTGGAGCCGCAATCACGTCCTACATCTCGACTTCTGGTACGCGCAAAGTCACCCCGTCGAGGACTTTGCCGAAACCTTTGCGCTCTGGCTCACGCCGCGATCAGGGTGGCGACAACGCTATGCAGGTTGGCCCGCACTCAAAAAGCTGCTCTACGTTGACTCGCTGATGGCAGAAGTTGCACATTTGCCAGCACCCGTACAAAATGATCTCCAGATCGATCCGCTGCTCTCGCAAGCAATAACCTTGCGCGAGTTCTACCGAAAAAAACGCGCAACCTATGGTTCGCTCGGAGAAAACTCGGTGTACGACAACGACCTGCGAAATTTATTCGGACCGGGCAATAGCGAACGTGGCCAGGAAAGCGCGTCGGCGTTTCTGAACCGCCATCGCCGCACCATTCGCGAGCGCGTGACCCGCTGGACGCCGCAATACGACGTGGCCCTCGACCACGTGTTGCGGTTGATGATGGTTCGTTGTCGACGTCTGCGTTTGTTTCGATTCGACCCCGAAGAAAAGGTCCTGCACGACTTTTCGCTGCTGCTCACCGCCCGCACGGTCAAGTACTTGCACACCAGTCGGGATCGCTACGCTTTATGACCCGGCACCCGCACAAGGTTCTCGTTTTGATGCACGAGGATCGCGTGCCGCCCGAGAAGCCTGATTCGTCAGCAGATCTACACGACGAAGCCTGGAAGGCCGAGTTCCACATCCTGAAAACGTTGCGCTCGATGGGCCACGAGGTACTGGGGCTCGGTGTCCGCGATGAACTGCGTCCCATCCGCGAAACCCTGGGGACATTCCAGCCCGACATCGTTTTCAACCTGCTCGACGAATTCGGTGGCGAGGGCATTTTCGATCAACACGTGGTGGCGTATCTCGAATTGCTTCGCGTTCCCTATACCGGATGCAACCCACGCGGATTGACGCTGGCGCGGGACAAAGCCCTCACGAAAAAGATCCTTGCGTATCACCGAATCCCCTTCCCGGATTTCGCGGTTTTCACCATCGGACAAAAGGTCCGCAAACCGAAGCACCTCACCTATCCGGTCATCGTCAAGTCTTTGAACGAGGATGCTTCCCTTGGCATCGCACAGGCCTCCATCGTTGAAAGTGACGAAAAGTTGGAGGAACGCGTTCGCTTCGTTCACGACACCATCGGAACCGATGCGCTTGCCGAAACATACATCGATGGCCGTGAGATCTATGTGAGCGTGGTCGGCACGGATCGGCTGCAGGTGTTTCCTCCCTGGGAACTTGTGATGGATCAATTGCCTGAACACTCGGCACCAATTGCCACACGCAAGATCAAATGGGATCGGGCCTATCAGAAACGCCACAAGATCACCTGGGGCGAGGCCAACTTGCCCGAAGCAGTGATCGAACGACTGCGGAGTCTTTCGCGCCGCAGCTATCGCGCGCTTCACCTTTCGGGGTACGGCCGCCTTGATTTTCGTATCACAGAAGACGGCCGCTGTTTCGTCATCGAGGCCAATCCCAATCCAGGCATCGCCCGCGACGACGAGTTCCCGTCGTCCGCAAAAGCCGTACGGGTTTCCTACGAGGCACTCCTGTCGCGCATCTTGAACCTCGGCCTCGCCGCCATGCGAAAACAACCGGCGGCGCCCCGTCCGGGCTAGCCCGACAGGTTCGCGTATCCGGCGCGAATCGCCGAGATCGCAGCTCGATAGTCGGGCTTGCCAAAAACGGCTGCACCCGCAATCAAACTGCGCGCGCCCGCTTCGACCACCGCGCCGGATGTCGCGGGTCCGATCCCGCCATCCACAGCGATCTCAACCGAAAGTTGACGGCGCGCGATCTCGTCGCGCAACGCTGCGATCTTGGGCACCATCGCCGGAATGAACGCCTGCCCGCCAAAGCCCGGATTCACCGTCATGACGAGCACGGACGAAACCTCGGGAAGAATGTGTTCGAGGGTTGAAATCGACGTGTGCGGGTTGATCGAAACACCGGCCTTTTTTCCCGTCGCTCGAATCTGTTGCAACGTTCGGTGCAAGTGTGGGCATGTTTCCACATGAACCCAGATCACATCCGCACCCGCCTCGGCGAATTCGTCGATGTATTTTTCTGGCTCGACGATCATCAAGTGCACTTCGAGCGGAACCGAGGCCGCCTTGCGGATGGCGCGCACCACCAAGGGTCCGATCGTGATGTTCGGAACGAAACGTCCGTCCATGACGTCCACGTGTAGCACATCACTCCCCGCAGCTTCGACAGCGCGAATCTCCTCGGCCAGGCGACCGAAGTCGGCCGATAACAACGAGGGTGCGATTTTGACTGAATGTGGGAACGACATATTGAAAGTCCTTAGTCTCGACCAGAATCGACCGCAGCCGACGCCGCGTCCGTTGGAGGTTGAGTGCCGCGCGGCGGCAGGATTCGTCGGCCTGAAACAACATTCTCAACCGGCGTCAGCGTGCGCAGGTAGGCATAGATCGCCTTGAGGTCATCGGTCGTCATGAAAGCGTAGGACAGCCACGGCATCGCGGTATTGAGGCCCGGGGGAATGGACGTTTTGGCCGCAACGGGTGTTGCGAATGCTCGAAAAATCCCGATGAATTCGGCCTCGCCTCGACTGCCCAGGCCCGACTTGGCAGGCGTCAGATTGGATGAGAACACCCGTGACCCGCCCCCCAACAAAAACGGCTGGCCGCCGGAAAACTCCCGCGACGCAATCGGCATACCTTTATCGTCCACGGGGGTGTGACACTGATTGCAACCCGCGATCGTCGTGAGGTATTTGCCGCGCGCCACCGGATCGTTCGCGGGCGGATCGGGCACTTCTTTGTCGAGAGGCTTCGGCTGAAATTTTACTTCGATACCGAGCAACAAAGGCAGCTCACGTTCGGGAACCGCCCGACGCGACGGCGGCAGGCTTCGTAAGTAAACCAACAAAGACTTGGTGTCTTCGTCAGACAGCGAACGGTAAGCGCTGTACGGCATTAACGGGAATAGCGCCTTGCCGTCTCGATCAACGCCTTCGCGAATCGCGCGCATGATCTCGCCGTCGGACCAACCGCCCAGTCCAAACTCGGCGTCCGATGTGATGTTCGAGGGGCAAACCTTGAAGCCGGACCCGTGACCCGAGGATTCATCCCAACACGATGAGCCGCCGTCGCCGATCGCTTCCAAAACTGGCGGATACCCAATCTTGTCTCCCTGCTTGTCTGAATGGCAGTGAATGCAAAGCGCGACGTGATGGGCCAAGTATCTACCCCGCTCCAACCGCTCGGGAAAAACTTCGACTGCGATGGATCCAGGAGAACGCGATGCAGGTCCCTTGAACCAAAGGAACGCAGCCGAGGCGAGCCCCAGCACCAAGATCGATGCAACCGAAATGATGAGAAAGCGCTTGAACTTTTCCGTGACGAAAACCCCGGACACGACGATAAACCACGGACCGCCTCAACCCAAACAATCTCGCAACTTCGGTTGACGCCGATATTAGTCAAGGCGCGTGCCGACTTCGATCGCATGGCCCGACAAGACGGCTGAAACGGGGAGTCGTTTCCGCCCGGCAAGTTGCATCTCCGCGAACACCACGGCACCGGTTCCACACGCGATTTCGAGTCCCGCGCGCCCTGCGGCAACAATCGTCCCCGGTTCAGCTGTGATCGAAGCTGAACCTCGAACACTGGGTTTCCAAAGCTTTACCGGTTCCCCGTTCAAAAGCGCGAACGCGCCCGGCCAGGGATCAACACCTCGAGCACGGGCACTCACCGTTTGCGCCGACTGCGTAAAATCGAGCCGTCCGTCCTCTTTCCGTAACATGGGGGCCAACGTCGCCAACGCACCATTTTGCGGGCTCGCGCCAACCGTACCGCTGGCCAGTCCAGGCAATGTATCGAGGAGAAGGGCCGCGCCAATCACCGCCAAACGCGCAAATAAATCACCGGATGTTTCTTCGCTACCAATGTCCGTTCGTCGACAAGCCAGCACAGGTCCAGTGTCGAGACCCGCCTCCATTCGCATGATGCAGACACCGGTTTCGAGATCTTGGTTCAGGATGGACCACTGAATCGGTGCCGCCCCACGATACCGTGGCAACAACGAGGCGTGTACGTTCAACGGTCCCAAACGTGGCACATCAAGTAAGGTCTGCGGCAGAATCTTGCCGTAGGCCACCACGACCAGGAAGTCGGGTGCAAGGGCGCGCATCGATTCGACGAACTGCGATCCCTCCTCTCCTTTCAGAGTCGGGGGTTGCCACACCGGCAGATTGAGCAGGGTTGCTGCCACCTTGACGGCAGGCGGCGACAGGTGTTTGCCTCGGCCAGCGGGTTTATCGGGCTGGCAGACCACACCGAGGATCTCGTGTTCCCTCGCAAGAGCACGCAGCGACGGAACCGCAAAATCGGGCGAACCCATAAAAACAATACGAAGCCGCTCCGACATCGGTGCTACCAATCAGCTGCGATGGCCGGTCGCGCCAGCATCCCCACCACCCGAGTCAACCGGCA
>JAYUPZ010000595.1:0-5881 GCA_043759805.1 Myxococcales bacterium
CGGTCGTCGTCCTCCATCGAAACAATGCGTGGAATCTGGCGACCACGAAGGTAGGCGGCCAAACTTTGATGGTCGACGGTGGCCTGGTTACTTGAAACATCACTGGAAAAAACAAGCCATCGAGCTGGGCACAGGACTATGCGTCCGAAAACGACGCGAGGGGTGTGCTCAAGTCTCTCGAAGTCGTCCCAATTCCACCGCAAGCGGTGGAAGCTACCCTCCACCGCAACGCATGCGAGGAATCGATACAATGAAAAGTTGTGCGCGAGGGTAATGTTTTGAGCGCAGGATGTCTTCAAGACGACCCTTTTCCGATGTCGCGTACTCCACAGCCTGAAAGAGCCCTTTTCTAATCGCAGACAAATCTCATCGAGGCGCAAGCGACGGTGACTTGGCAAACCGCCGCGGCCCGCGCAGCATATTTCGTAGCCATGCAACAGGGGGCGGGCGAATGCATCCAACTCATTCGATTTCGGTGCGTAGACGAGATCGGCAACAATTGCGTCCGGGTACAGATCTGCTTCGCGGGTCGCTTCGGCCTTGAGCGCGCTGCGTAGACCTTGGTCGGACTGGGCGAAGCGGGAGAAAAAGGAAGTGACCGAACCGCCAATTCCCCCTCGGACCATGACTTCGTAGTTTCGGTCCTGCAGATCCGCAACACTACTCGCAAAAATCGAAGCGAACGCGGTGATGCTGTCAGGCAGAACTGGGTTCTCGTTTATGGCGACGGTCCGCAATAACTCGTCGGTTACCCTAAATGGTCGTCCGTGGCTCAGGGCGTTGAAAAGCTCCTGGATGAATTTGGGATGTCGTGTCGGTGAATCTGCTGGCTCCCGCTTGCTTCCTTTGTTAGTCGCACGGGGGGCTACTTCATCCAACAGGGGGTCGTTGATGGACGAATCCCACCCCCCTTGTACCCGATTCATGGCATGCCACGCTTTTACAAGCGGAACTGAGGCGTGTGGTCCGAAGCTTTCGACAAAGCGATCTCTATAGTCGGCGAGTTCGTCCTCGGGCGAATTGAGCTGTGCCATTGCCACCAACCCCTTTTTGATATCTGAAAGGACGAAACGTGGAATGGCCGCATTAACCTCGGACGCGTAGAGGTCGCACCTCAAAGGGCTTGGTCGCCTCGCAGTATTTGGGGAATCGTCCGCCGAAGCAGCAGCGTTAGTCATTTCTTCGACGATAGTCTCGGCGGCTTTGCGGCTGTCGACACTCCTACCGAGCTCTTGGCCGTCGACGATCTCAAGCGCCTTTCGCAATCGGAGGATGGATGCGGCGACTGTAGATCCGCGACAGGAATCGGCCAGTCGTTGGAGTTGACAGAAGGGGTCCTCGCCAGTGACAGTCAAAGACCAATCAGATTCGAGAACACCTTCCCTTTGCAGATCCTCTATGAATAGTCGGATGTCATCCTGCTCAAGATCGGGGTCGCAGCGTCGCAGGATACGTATCAACTCCCATGCCGTTTTCGGTCCCCGGCTCCACTGGACGACTGTGTCCAGATACGGGGATCCAGCTATCTTGACGAGATGGAAGTGCGGATCGGCCGTACCGCGATCCTGTCGTCGAAAGAGCCTCGGTTGTTCCTCGTGATAGTGAAAACCACCGGCTACCTGGAAGGTCCTATCTCTCAGATTGCTCTCAGCGCCCATTGCGCTAAGAATCGCTTGCAAGACAGGAAAGGTGGGGCGGGTCTTTCTTTGCCATCGGCGATGGTCACCGATATCAAGAGCACCATGGTCCTCAATGCGTGCCATCGTCCAACCACCCAGGAGACCCACTGGAATCGTGTGGAACGTTGCTCTCGAGAAATACGCAACCAGTGAACGTTGCACTTTAGCACCTCTTGGGGAATCAGGTGCTTTGCGCCAAACACTGTAGCTTTGTGCCAGAGAAGGACTCGCGGTAGCGATAGCCTCATTAATGTCGGGCGCTTCAAGTTCTTCTGCGAGGGCGTCTCTCAGCCGCTGGATGCTTTTGTCCGACCAATCACCGCCCAAGGAATCGGCCTTCGAGGTCCATCGCAAGAATCGATCGATGGAGAACGTTGGAAAGCGAAGGAGTGCGAAGCTGACTCTATGGGTCTTCATGCGGCTTCCAGTAGCAGTAACGCGGGGCCAACTGAAGATAGGGCGAATGCTCCGGACCGTAAATGGGTCATCATCCTGTCAGGCGTAAGCCGACAGGCGATGGTGCACACCGCGGTCGTTGTCGCGTGAGACGCCAGTTGAATGCTTGATGAGTCCGCCTTCGAAGTGGCCCGGAATCCTTTCGACCGCCGCATCGTCGCGACGATCACCAGCGAGGGTCTTGTGGCACCCTGTCGTTTTCGTGCGTCCCAAACCAACATCAACGCCCGTCCCGCCATGGACTTCAGGAAGCGTTCTGGCCTGCTGCGTTGGTCGCTAGTGTAACCCTTGGTGTATCGTCCTTGGCCGAAACGTGTCTCACTTTGAAGGAAGATTCCTAAATGATTTCGCGATATTCACATTGGCACATGGCTTGCTAACGAATTTGTCGAACAAGGATTGCAACGCGATCCATACCTAAAACAAAAAGATAGAGGACAAAATGATTGAAAAGCCAAAATTGAAAAAGTTGAAACTCTCTGTTGAAACCATCAAGCGGCTACAGGAAGCCGAGTTGAGCATGGTTACTGGTGCCTCCGAAACCGGTTGTGGTGGTGTAACCCCTAGCTGCTGCTGCTGGTCGAATAAGTGCAATTCGTCCCCAGTCCACGCACCCAAGTGCACCACATAGGCGTAGTCGTTTGATTCACGACTAGTAAGACGTTTCAACGAGCGGGCGGCGTTTGGTGCGACGCCCGCTCGTTGTTCTACGTTGAGACTGGGAACCCAACGGTGTTCTGGTTCGGCGGGCTTACTCAATAAGAAGGTTCGTTCCTAACCAAATGGTCTTCAGCGCAGTTTCTTAATATAACAGAGCAACATGGCGTCCCTATTAGCTTTACCAAGCGACAATCATCTATCCTGCCGGCGTTGTCGATGATGTAGCTTTTGCGGCAAGTTGTCCTTCGTTTCGCCAAGCCCGGCTCTTCTTTGACCCCGCCTATTTTCATGCTCGAGGCTATTCGGATATTTGATTCGGCAATCAGCTCTGAGGTTGCGCTTGCTCTGCGTCGTCAGATCGAAACAGCGGCCGTCCCCTCTGTCGGAGAGAACTCTCGCACGGCCAGTGGTAAGACGTTTTGGTTCTCGTTCAGCGCAACACCTAGAACGCTCTTTGATCAGATGGCAGTGTCAATGCGGAAGATCACCGATCCGCATTGTGAATGTACCGGCGCCGAATGGTGGTTCAGGGTCCAGCCACCCGATTCGGGTTTTCCAATGCACTTCGACCGCGACGAGGCTCGCAAAGATCATCTTATTACACCGGCTGTAGCATCGATTTTGTATCTCAGCGACGAAGGTTTGCCCACTGCCATCCTGAACCAAGAGGCGAACCAAGCAGCACCGGAAGAACTAACGGCTGTTCCGATTTTTCCCAAGCTCGGTCGCTTTGCCATCTTCCCCGGCGCCCTCATGCATGGCGTCCTTGATGTGGCCGAAACTGCCAGTTTACCACAGACTCCGGAACATTGGATTGCCGTTCGAGATCCGTCTCTTCACAGGGTAGCAATGTTCATGAATTTCTGGCACGAAAAGCCGTTAGGGGTTTCGACGGAGCTAGAAGAACGTTTCCTCGTTAGCCAACCGCGGCAAGTATTGCCTATTGGCTCATTTGGACGCCCCGTCACCGTCGCCGCAGTGAACATCTCATCGGGAGCAGAGTGATGTTTCGCCTGAATCGACGGAACACGCACCAAGCGGGGCTTCATCCTTTCGCTGGCCGAGCCCAGTCAAGTGTCAGCGAACGCCATCCGATCGTGTTTCCTCACTATTAGCGGCCAGAACTGTTTTTCGGCGAGCTTGATGATCATCATGGCGTTGACTGTAGGTGCCGGCCATCGCAAGACTGCTTCGGAGCCATTCAAAAGTTCCGAAATGGCAGTGATAGTGACCTGCCTGGATTCTTAGGACCAATGATTCCTAGAGAAACGCCCCCTGGGTTGTAGGGTTTTTCGTAATGTGTTTCGCTTCGAATTCGATCGGCGTCAAGTAACCGAGACGGGAGTAGGGACGGATCTCGTTGTGGTGCTGGCGCCAGGCCTCGATGATGGCCGCTGCCTCGCGACGGGTCCGGAACCACTCCATGTTGAGGCATTCGTCGCGGAAGCGGCTGTTGAAGCTTTCGTTGGTTCCGTTTTGCGACGGTTTTCCAGGTGAAATGTGCGCCGTTTCGATTTGTGCGCCGGTTAGCCATCGTAGAACCGCTGCCGAAACGAACTCCGGTCCGTTTTCGGAACGGATGTAGCGTGGCGAAACGTGAACGCTGATCAGCCTGGACAACACCTCGATCACCCGTCCGGAACGAATGCTTCCCGCAACATCGATGGAGAGTGATTCGCGCGTCCACTCGTCGACGACCGTGAGACATTTGATCTGCTGACCGTTTGCGCATGTGTCAAAAACGAAATCGTAGGCCCAAACCTGATTTGCGGATGTCCGCGGCATTGGCCTTGGCCGAACCGTCGCGACTCTCTTTAGCGGCCGTTTTCTCGGTATTTGTAGGCCAGCCCGCTGCCACAAACGGTGGGCACGATCGGTTCCCATACGGAATCCATTGCGCCCCAGAAATAATCGAATGCGGCGGTATTCGTAACGTGGATACTGCGACGCCAGCGCCCGCATTCTCTTGGTCACCTCCGCATCCTTCGGTTCCTTGATTGATGCGTAATACAGCGCTGACCTGGCCACTCGAATCAGTGCGCACGCTTTTCGGCAGGACAGTCCGCGCTTTCGCGCATACTCAACCCTCTGCCGTCGTGCGGACGCGCTTACCATTTTTTTGCGTCTATCTCCTTCATGACCTCGATTTCGAGGTCGCGCTCCGCCACGATGCGTTTGAGTCGATTGTTTTCGGCCTCCGAAACCTTCAGGCGTTTCGCGTCCCCGACATTCATCGTCCCGAAGCGTTTCCGCCGAACGTACAACGTCGCTTCGCTGACGTCGTCCTTTTTCGCGACCTCGGCCACGGGTGGTCTTGTCCATCTCCCTCAGGATCCGGACCATCTGCTCTTCCGTGTATCGGCCTTTCTCATGGCTCCTCCTTCTCTGGAGGGGGCATCTTCTCAGGTTTCAAGTAGTCCGAAAATCGCGAGGCAGGTCACATAGCCAACGGCTGCTCCTGTCAGATGCTGGGGCCTTCCCCGACGATCCTCACCAGTCCTTGTGCGACCAACGACTGAATTTCAGCCAGCGCAATGCGCGTTCCGTCGACGGCCCTTGCGAGTTCGGACAGAGGCGATTTTCCATCTAGCAGTCGCAGGATGCTGTAGGTGGAAATACTTATGGTTAGGTATTCGCCCGATCTTAGTCGTACCTGAGCTGTTGCGAGTTCGTCCTCATGAGTCACTCGCGAACGTAAATTCAGCTCCAAACTGTCGTGCAGCGCCAACACGGCGTCGGCATTGACCTTCCGCCCCTGGATACCTCTGTCCTTCGTGGCCCGGAAACAGAGTTGTTCGACCATGTAGTTGTACATGCTCGAATCGTTGGCACAATGAAAACCCTTGAACCAGGACATTGGCCCGATGGAAAAGCCAGATTCTTGGAAAACTCCGGGAATCTCTTGGGCTGCGTAGTGCGCCGAAGCCTCATCGAAGTGGTAACCAAGCGGACCAACATGCACGAAACTGCCGTTCGGTTTCAAAATACGGTGGACCTCAGGTAGGAGCTGGCGCAGTGGTACGGTGTCCGTAGCGAAGACAGAGACCACCGCATCCATGGTCGAATCGCGGATGGGCATGTTACGC
>JAYUPZ010000596.1:0-12528 GCA_043759805.1 Myxococcales bacterium
ATAATGACACACGGTGATTCGAGAAGCCGAGGCCTCCAGTCTCTGGTAGCGTCGATTGCCGATTCACCGGTGACCGTCTTTGGGGGTTACGGCAGTCGAAAAACCACGCTGGCCCGTACCCTTGCACGTGAGCTTTCCACCTTTTTTGATTTGGAATTGCCTTCTGATCGAGCTCGACTTGCCGAGGCTGAACCGGTCCTCGGCAAGCTCGAAGGGCTTGTGGTTATCGACGAAGCGCAACGCAAGCCGGAGTTGTTTGGTTTACTTCGGCCACTCGCTGATCGCGAACCCCGGAAGGCTCACTTTTTGTTGCTGGGCAGCGCCGCCCCGCAATTGATGAAAGCGGCCTCAGAATCGCTGGCGAGCCGTGCTTCGTTTGTAGATCTCGGCGGTCTTTCGATCGATGAGGTAGGTGGCACGCTGTTGCTACCTCTTTGGTTAAGGGGCGGCTTTCGGTTGATGCGACGTGGAGGGATTTCGTCATGGCCGGGCTCCCGACGTTTCAGGTGACCAGCCTTTGGGTACGAAACCCAGATCTTCCAGCACGTTCAGCAATCCACCCATGGCGATCCCGGGGCGGATCTGCGTCAGATCTTGCCCGGCATTGACGACGTATCCCTGCTTCAATCCAAGATCCGCCATGCAAGATTCCAGCGACCGGATATCGGGCACCTGCAAACCCAACTGGATCTCAATCGCCACCATCCTGCCCCGTGATTCCAGCAAGAGATCGACCTCGGTGCCGGTATGGGTGCGAAAGAAGAAAGCCTGCGCGGATGGATCGGCAAGCTTGGCGTGAGAAATAATTTGCTCCACGCAGTACGTTTCAAAACTGGCGCCCGCCTTCGGGTGAGCAAGGATTTTCGGTTTCGTGAATCCCATGCCAAGAAGGCTGTGTAGGAGTCCGGTATCGCGCAGGCACAGCTTGGGCGCTTTCACTAGCCGTTTTCGAATATTGGCAAAAAATGGTGGCAGTCTGCGCACAAGAAAAACGCCTTCGACAATGTCGAGGATGTGCGCAACGTTGTGATAGCTGATGCCGAGCCCCGCACCCAGTTCGCTGAGATTGCAAAGGCCTCCCTGTCCGTGGGCCAGGAGGGTCAACAAGGCACGCAGGCGCAGACTGGAAATTCGAAATCCAAGTTGCGGAATGTCTCGCTCAAGACACAGGGCAAGGCAGTTCGGCAACCAGTCCTCGGGTCGCGCGCGCGGGCGGCTCCAGTGAACGCGTGGGAAGCCGCCACGGCACCAGATGGCGTCGGCGCTTTCTTCCAACGGTGAGATCAAGCCGGCCTCTGCACAGCGAGCCTCGGACGCGGCATGTCATGTAAATTCGATCATAGTCATCTAATTTTCAATGGTCCCTCGCGTGAGCACGGTCGACTCGTGGTTCTTCGGAGGAGCTTTGTTTCTACCGAGTGAGGCTCATCCGGAGCATCCCGTCCCACACGTGGGTCAATCACCATGCAATTGACCCACGCACAAGACGCGGGCCCACTGGGATTGCTTGTATATCCCATACGGATATACTCCATTGATGGCGCAAACAAAGGGGCAGGAGAGCGTGGTGTTTCAGTCCGGCAACAGCCTGGCTGTCCGGCTGATTGGCGATTGCAAGCTGCCGAGGGGAACGCGCATTCGCGAGTACCGGCAAGGAAGCCGGATTATCCTGGAGCCGGTTTCTGGCTGGCCCAAGGCATTTCGAGCGGCCGTGGGTTCGTTCACCGGTGAAATCCCCCGCTCTGAAGACGAACACGGCCAGCGGAATCCGTTCGAGTGAAGTACCTGCTCGATACGAATACCATCAGTTTCGCCATCCGGGGTACCGGTCACGCCGGCGAACGCCTGCTCGCCTGCGATCCGAGTGACGTTGCGATTAGCGCAGTGACCGAAGCCGAGTTGTGGTACGGCGTCGTCAAGTTGGGATCCACTCGCCTGCGCAGGGCAGTTGCAGCGATTCTTTCATCCATGACAGTACTTCCGGTCACCCGGCAGGTGGCACGCGACTACGGCGATCTCCGGGTTTGGCTGGAAAAGAAAGGCAGACCGATTGGTCTCGCAGACACCTTCATCGCGGCCCACGCCCGTTGCGAGAACCTGACGCTGGTCACCAACAACACGCGCCACTTCTCTCGTGTCCCCAGACTGGCACTGGAGGACTGGGCGGGGGTCTGAGCGAGCAAGAGCAACCCACCGGGGGATGTGTTGCGTTTACTGACGCGGCAACCGCCGCACCCCCAGATTGGTACTGGCTTCAACGCGACTATGACCATAGTCTTATCACCATGGGCACAAAATCGGCGCTTACGCTTCCTGCGGGTAAGTTCAAGGCAACCTGCCTGGCGGTTCTTGATGAGGTGGCTGTGTCCGGTCGTGAAGTCATCATCACAAAGCTGGGGAAACCCGTCTCGCGGATTAGCTCGGATTCGGTTCGGGCGGTCATGCCGCTGGTTGGTAGCCTGATCCATGAAGACGACGTCATCAGTCCAATCGCTGTTGACTGGAACGCGACGAAGTAGTGTTGCTTTTGGACACCCAAGCGCAATTTTGGTGGTCGAGTGCGTCGAAGCGCATGTATAGACAAATCGCAGAAGCGATGTAACAATAGCTCGGCTACTGTTGGTATATGCCGAGGTTTAAACACAGCATCAAAAAGGCTCGACCGGGCGCTCCGAAGAGGGGCCCCAACGTGGGCCTCATGCGTGCAAGCGCGCTTGCGGCAACGGGCATCTCACGTGTGGCCCTCGGCCGAATGGTTGAGAGCGGAAAGCTGCAACGGGTTGCACGCGGCATCTATGCGCCTGCCAACTTCCAACCCACCGAGCACCACGGTCTGGCCACGGTGGCAGCGCTGGTACCGGGCGGTGTTATCTGCCTCCTGTCCGCGCTGCTGTTCCATCGCCTCGGAACCCAGGCGCCGTACGAGGTGTGGATGGCGATCGATCGCAAGGCCCACAGGCCAACCATCGCAGATGGCTCGCTTCGCATCGTTCGGTTCTCAGCGCGCGCGCTGACGGATGGCGTTCAACTTCACGTGCTTGAGGGTGTGTCCGTCAAAATCACCTCGCCCGCCCGGACGGTGGCCGACTGCTTCAAATACCGAAACAAGATCGGCATCGACGTGGCACTTGAAGCACTGCGAGAGTACCGACGGGCAAAACACGCGATCGACGATCTGGTTTATGCCGCTCACGTTGTCCGCGTTGGCAATGTGATACGACCTTACCTTGAGGCGATCGTCTCGTAAAAACTGGTAAAGGGACTTGAACGTATTCTGGTTCGAGGAGAGCGAGTATCTCGTGGGGTTCGACGCGCTACTGCATTGTTGAACGTCATGCGGTTGTGTTCCGAAATGACCAAGCCAGAGTTCTGAACGCAGCAATGTTCTGGAAAAAATAGAGATGGTCGGACGTCATTGAACACAACTTTAGTGCCAAGGGCAGCATACGCGGCTGGATTTTCTTGTTGAGCTTGCTGGCAGCGTACGCTCCCGCGATTCCGCCCACAAGAGTACCGAACCCGGGAAACACGGACCCGGCGAAACCACCGGCTGCAGTACAAACAGTTGTCACACCAAAACGGGAAAACAACATGATCGATTTGATCCCGTGTACTCGGCTTCGCGCATCCAGATCGAAAGACCCTAGTTCTTTCTCTGTCTCGATAATCTTGGCGATTAGCTTTATCCCGAGCACCACTTCGGCAACGTACGGAAGGATATCCCCGAGGGCGTCCGGTAGGTCCAAACCCAAGTTGCCGGATAGGAGAGCAAGATTCTCATTGATTTCATCCGTGAACGAAAACGCTGATTCTCCGGCATCAATCAATCGGCTCACCAACTCCGGGTGATTTTCTGCGATCCGAGTGTATATCTCATCGCTGACAGCGAAGTACACGTCCGGGGCATCCTGCATCCTTTCTACGACATCCGAGGCGTATCCCGTCCCGCCCATTTTCACTTGCACAAAGATATCGCTTCCTGCGTCCGAAACACCGCGAATGTCCCAGATTGGTTGGGTCGGATCTGCCGCAATGTTAAAATCGTATCCGGGAAACTGATCTTCAAGGTGTGGTTTGAGTCTGACTTCCGCAAGCTTTCCCTTGAGATTGGAGATGAAACCCATCGTGGCCGCTTCACCGTGATCGACGACGGAGTCGAAATGTTCTGCAAGTGAATCGTTCTGTCGAGAAAATGCTAGCCCGTATGCGTGTTCCAAGTCATCCGGGACGTTCCGCCAAGCGAACAGTCCCAGCAACGCCACCTCGAGTCCAGCCGCTAATTCGATGCTAAACGCTGCTTTGTCTAATTCGCCGAGGCGTCGAATGACATCCGCAGCGTCGGCGAATTTCGCCCGGCCCGAAGGAAGCGATGGCACGCGTTCGAGGCTCGGCAATAGCGCAAGCGATTTCATGATCAAAACCCGAACTTCGCGCGAAAAAGCACCACGACGCACGTGGAAATTGCCACTATCAACGCGGCAACGGAAACTAAAATGGGTGCCATTGACAACTTCCTCTGCGGCTCCACATGTGCCAGACGTGCGTTGATACGGGCTTCAACAGCGGCCATCATCTCCGGAATCTGAACCTGACGGGCAGCGATCTCGGACAGCATTTCGTTTATACGTAACACACGCGGTATGAGGGCGTGATTGATCCGATCCTGCTCCTCCCAAAATTTCACCTTGTCGGCGATCTCCGGTATCTGCAATTTTGGTTGATTCATACGATGATCCTCATTCAGAGTTTCAGAATGTTTGAGTTGCGTCAGGGGTGTGTCTTAAAAACTGTCACTCGGTGGCAATCGTGAATCGCCTGGCAAGATTCCCGCGTTAACGACATCTATTTCGCCGACTCTGCCTCGAACGCTTTTTCGAGACTTAACGCGCCCCGAGGGGGCTCGCCGTCCTGCGAGGCCCGGGAAAGTTCTGCGTCACCCATGAAGATAGCAACCGGCCCAACACCTCTCATAAAGATTGCTACCGCTTCAATCTTCTCTCGTGAAAGGACAGCTTGGTCCCCCAAGGAAAAAAAAACTATCGCCGCAAGATTCGCGGACACGCCCCTGAGTGCCTTGGCTTGCTCTGTTGGGATTGGGTATCGAAGCGCAATATCCGGTGTCTGGATTTCATCTTTGACCGTAGATCGGACGACAACGTGATACGCATTCGAGCCGAAGTCATATCGGCCTAGATCTACAACCCGACCCTCCTTGAAGCGTGACGTCGCGGCTGCGGTTCGGAGCTGCGGAAGCCGGGCACGCAAATCCCTTTCCTCGAACTCATCCCGAGGAATTTCCGGGAGTTCGTCGCGCAGTACCTTCACAGCAGTTTTCCACTCCTTGCCTCCGCGCGGATGCGACGAATCCATCAAACTCTGAAGAAGTGAGTGAAGGGTATCTGCCACTCGACCCTCACGCGCCGACACCTCTGGCGAAAACCCAGCCGTTCCCAACCGCCACAGTGTTACGGTTGGACTGGACCAATCGCGTAACTCAGCGAGTGATGCACCACGGAACGTGGTTCCCTGGCGCAAGAACGTCCAGATTCGGTCTTCTTCTCCGAAGGAGGCGGGAATCACAACTGCGGCCCGTCCATCAGAAAAGATAGTGATTACATCGGTAAACGATGCGCCGAAGAACGTGCCTCTGCCGTTTGCATCTGCATCTGTTTCAGGAGGTCGGGGGACCATCGTAACACCGGAAAACAGAGCTTTTAGGAATCCCTCCTCACCCTTCGGAAGCTCTATTCCGGTTTCCCCCACCTTGGTCCATCGCTTCGTCCGGCACCGTTTTTGCGTCGGGCACCCCAATTGCACACTCGTTCCTCGACGGCTGGCGGCAAACGCAGGAGTAAGCCACGTAGACAGAGACGAAACCAGAGACTCCATCGGATCCAGGGCGAAATGCGTCACGCACTTCTGATTCTCACAAATCGACCAAGTCGAACTGCAAAAGCCGCCTTCACCCCCACAAACCGACTCAAGGACAACGCCTACGACTTCTTCACCGCTTTTGACGAATATTGCATCTACGGACAGAGATTCGACCCCCGAATCAGAAGCGAGTTTCGTCGCACATCTGCGCTTAATCTCAGGGATCTCTCCGCTCCAAAGTGCGAAAAGACAGGGCGATGTCGTGACGTGCGAACTCGGAGCAGGCCCCTCAGCGGCTACCAAGCCTTGGGACGAGAAGACCAAAATGATCAGCCCGAGGACGAATGTGGCAATTGATCGTGCCATTGGCGCGCAGCGCGTCTTGCTCATTTATTCGATCACCTTTCCAACATCGATGGAATCGTCTTCCGCTTTCGGAATCGACCCGTCCGCGAGAAAAATTGGCTCTGGCAATACTGCCGCCAAGGCGTTCGCGGCTACGTCCAGTTTATGGACCGCCGTGATTGCATCAGGACTCCATTTCCATCGACCGATGAGCCTTAAGAACCACATCCGCAGAGCGGACACGATGGGGACTGGGAAGAGGGTATCGCGAAGAAGAACCAACGACGTCGTACAGTTTGTGACCGCCATGCTTAGCCGTCTTTGAACGGACGTCGTGCGTTTCGCGGCTTCGGCATACAACGAGAGAGCGCAGTTGAGATGGACCAAACGCTCCCGGAGATCGCTATTTTCGGTGGACACTTCCTCTAGCTTTTTACGAACGTGCCAGCTGAAAACACCGACTGTCAGTGCGGGAATCACCGCCACCCCCGTCAAGACCAGTGTCCCCGCCACCATGCCTCCTCCACCCGCTGCCAGGGCCCCACCACCAAACCACGCCATGGTTGCACTGGTCGCCGCCGCACCTGACAAGGTGGATATCGCCGTGCCAGTCGAAGCAACGCCGACCGCCGAAACGAGTGTCCAAGCGCCTACACCCGCGGCGGCACCAGAGAGAGCTCCGGATGCACCCACAAGGGCCTTATCCATCGCCGCAATTGCTGCACGAGGTTTGCCAGCCGAAGACCGAACCGGTAGCGGAGGTGGGGTTTCGTCGCAATGGGGTTGTGAAAGTTTCCGTCGCGTTGCCGCGTTCACGTCGGTCAAGCGAGCCAGCAAACGATCGACGTGGGCCAGCTGATTCGTAGCGGTTCGCTTTTGTTCACCGAGAACCGCAAGATTCCGGATGCTGTCGTGTTGCATCCGCCGAACCTGCGACAAAGCAACTTGGATCTGTTCGTGCAAGCCCGTTCTCGTTTCCAATGCGCGATCAAGCTCGGTAGATTTTCCGAAAGTGGCGTAATGCTTAATGTTCCGCCACGCCCTATTCCATCCTCCCATTTGCACTCCTGTCGCTACAGCCAACTGCCTCACCTGTTTCCCCTGCGCCCGAGCACCTCTGCTGCCCGTTGTGCACGTTTTTTTATCGCGTCCACAGTAACATTGAACAGTTCCGCTATCTTGTGGTTCGTCCATCCCGCCAAGCGCAGCGCCATAATTGCGGCGTCGGTCGGCTTCAACCTCGCGAGACCGCGGGTAAAACGGCGGCGTTCCTCTTGCTCGAATGGTACGGATGAACTCGCCTTCCCCAGGATGGGCGAACGACCCTGGACATGATTTTCCGGCTGGGAGACCGGAATTTCCCGAGTCGCCTTTTTCCGCTGGTTAATCAGATGGCGATCCGCGATTTGCCAGAACCACGCCTCGACAGCCAACGGGTCTCGAAGCGCATGGATCTCGGCAACGACAATTGCGAACAAGCCTTGCGCTAACTCTTCCGCCTCGAAATTGTCTCGTAGTCTAGCGCCATAGCGGCGGGTCACGTCACCAAGCAGACAACGTGCAATGATTCGGGAACACTCCGCATGATTTTGCACGCTGAACGCGGCAACAAATTTATCTTTGTCGATGGAAGTGAGCACAGCTTCTTTAAGTAAGGATCAAGCGGCGCGCCCTGGGGGACAATTAAATTCTTGCACCGTTCGCAACCCCCCGAATTCAAACACCTTTGTGCAGTGCACGAAAAACTAATGTCCCCCACTGTTACACCGGCGCTCTAATCAATTAGGCATTTCATGAGCACCCAAGACCATCCCTTTATCGAAGTTCAATGCGTTCCCGAACAGTCGAAAGTGTTCTGGAGGCGAGGTGGTACGTCCCAGGTTGGCCTACTGGTCACGGTTTGCGGAAAGTCCCCTACGGAATCCCGACCCACTACTTGCGTGCCCCACCTCCTACTTGTCATTGACACCTCCAGCAGCATGCGCGGCGAGCCGCTGCAAAACGTCAAACGGGCTCTTTCGGTGCTGCTTCTAGAACTGGAACCCACTACCGTGGTCGGCTTACTCGCCTTCAACTCGCGCGTACGAACCCGTGTGAATTTCGACGCATTGGATGAGGTTCACCGCAACCGGTTGATGCACGCCGTCCGCGCGTTGGAGAGCAAGACCGGGACCAACCTGGCAGATGCGTTGTTGGAGGCTTTCACCTGGGAACCATCAAGATTGCCGTCTGCAGTCGGCGTTGCGTCGGCACCGCCACATGCTGTGGTGCTTGTCCTGTCCGACGGGATGCCATCCATGGGAGGCGCTATTGACCGTGAAAGTTTGAGTTGGCTGGTGAAAAAACACCGACCCCCAGGGATGACGGTTTCGACGTTCGCCTATGGCGCGAGCGCCGACACAGCGTTGTTGATCGGAATCGCACGCGATGGTGGCGGACGCTACACAGCCGCACGCAACATCAACGCCGTCGCTGCGGGGTTTCAGGCCGAATGTGATCTTCAACGCAACGTGGTCGCGAGGAACGTCACTGTCGAACTGTCCGGAAAGAGCCGTGCACCCGATGCCCATTCGTTTATCGGCGATATCGTCTCTGGAAACCGCCGTACGGTTGTCTTCGACGTTCCCCTGCACATCGCTAGCCCTGATGAAACCACCATTCTTGCCAACGTCTGCGTACGCGGAACCGATCCCTCTGGGGTTGTGATCGAGTTTCACAGGTCTGTGGAGGTCTTTCATTGCAAGGAGGAAAAGCAAGAGTCGGAGCGCGATCCTGTGGTCGTACGTGAAATTGAGTTTGAAAAACTTCGCGTCGCGGGCATCGCTGCTGAAGCATTGGCATCGGACGGAAACGTCGAACAAGCCCGGCTCGCCATCCTCGATGTGTATCGCCACCTTAGCAACGAATCGGCGAAGCGATTGGCTGGGGAGCTTCTACATCAATACAGCGAGCGAAACTTCGGCTCCGCAAATTCCTTGGTCGTCCGCGATCACTCACTCTCCGTACTCAATCAGGTCGAAAGCTTCATCCCGTCCGATCACGGCGTCGGCGCCGAGCGTGACGGCCAGCCATTGTCGGAATTTATTGATCCGAGAATCTGGGCTGAGTCCCTCGAATCGCATGACAAGAAGGGACGCCTCAAATGACAAAACTATGCCCGTTTTGTGCCGAAGAGATACAGTTCGGCGCGATCAAGTGCCGCTACTGCAATGAACGACTCGACGCCCAGCCCAGTCCTGAGCCATCGATCGGGCAAGCAGCTCGCGCCTTGGCAACCAGCGCCGGGGCCGCTGCGTTCGACACCGTAAAACGAGTCGCACAAGACATCCACGACGCGCCCGCGCAATCCGCACAAGTCGGACTGGTGATCGTCGTCGTCATTGTATTGGTCTTGCTGCTATTCGCCTTCGTCATACATCCCATCGCAGCGGTACTCGGTATTCCAGTCATCGTCGTGGGGTATATTGTCGGTAAGATCATGAAAAAGCTGTCGTGACCCCGATGTTCTTGTGAACTTTTCGCGGTATTCACATTTAAACAATTCGGGATCGGCGATACGGTGTGCGAATGGTTTTTGGAGAACAAAGGGTGGGGTTGCTCAAGCGCATTTTGATGTTCGTGATCGCACTCGGCGTCGTATCTGGCATCGCTCAAGCGGCCCCGGATGATCGGGCACGCGAGGCTTACGAAATGGGCAGGCGCGCCTACAACCTCGCTCAATACGATGAAGCAGCTGGCAAGTTTGAGGAAAGTTACCGTCTTTCGGGCGATGCCGTTCTGCTTTTCAATCTGGCTCAATGTTACCGGCACGCCGGCCGGTTGCAGGAAGCACTGTCGTCGTATCGATCGTACTTACGTGAATCTCCCGATGCCGAAAACCGAGCGCTAGTTGAGGCGCGTGTTTCACAATTGGAAGGTGATCTTTCGGAAAATTCGCAACCACCGCGTTCGTCACCACGGGCGGACAAAATGCCGGAGGCCGCACTGGCTCCGACAGCCGAAAAAGATTTGGTCAATCCATATGGCGTACAGGATCACCACGGCGCTTCCTCGAAAGTTGCCCCCCCGGAGACGACGGTGAAGCACGTCCCATCAATCTCGAAGATCGCTCCCAACGCGTCACCAATCGCGACACCGGTGAATGATTCGGAATCCGCAGGATTGCATGACGAACCACGATCGTTCGTTTCCAGCTGGATGTTTTGGAGCGGCGTCGGCGTTGTTGCAGGGGTCGTTGTGACGCTCCTGATGTTGCCTTCCAGCGGTGACGACATCGATTGCCAGGGCATCAAACCGTGCGGAACCTTGCAATGAAGCTCTCTCGTTGTGTTGCAGTTGCACTACTTTCCATATTGTCCTGCCGAGGCCAGGGAGACGGAACTGCGCTGGTGGTCACGGTTTGGACGGACTTTTCAGTACCTGCGGAGATGAACCAGATCGAGATAGCGATTGCTGGCGGTGAGCTCCGCTATCCATTCACACTTGGCTCGACTTCGGGGCAGAAAGTACTTCCGATTCGCGTCGCAATCATTCCAGGTGGCAAACACGATCGTCAATTCGAGGTCGAGGCGATTGGTTCTCTCGATTCGAGACCAGTTGTGTCTCAAGCTGCGACCGTGAGCTTTGTCGACGGGCAAGCGCAAGAGATCGTTTTGTTTCTCGGACGCGCGTGCAAAGACGTCGCTGATTGCGGAAACAACACGTGCCAGGCGGGCATGTGCGTACCCAGATTTCAGGCAGGCATTCGTAGGACGTACTCTCCCAATGGGGAATTGCAGATGCCTGACGCAGGCGTCGCAAGCCCCGCAGATTCTGCTGTTCCCGGGCCTGCGCACGATGTTGGCGTTGCCGGTATGGGGGACGTTTTTGTGGGTGGTGCTGGTGAGATGGGAGCCACCGATGGCGGATTTGGCGGCACCATCATGGGCGGCACGGGCGGGAATGTTGGCGGCACAGGTGGCAACGCCACGGGCGGCGCGGGCGGGATTGGGGGGACCGGCGGAATCGACACGGATTTTGGTCTTGAGTGGGTCGATATTCCTGGCGGTACTGTCGTGTTTGGGTGTGCCGCCGGTGACACTCTTTGTTATGCCCCTGAAATATCGCCTTCGGTACAAACAGTGGTAACAGGATTCCGCATCATGAAAACCGAGGTCACGCTTACGGCATGGAACCGCTGCAAAATTGCTGGAGGTTGCGGTTTGAACGGTGTCGGCGCGGGTCCTCAGCACCCAGTTACTGGCGTGAACACGGATGACGCCGACGCGTTTTGCACCTGGGTTCGCGGTAGACTCCCAACCGTGATCGAATGGGAATACGCTTCCAAAGGGGGGATCGACCAAATCTACCCGTGGGGAAATTCTCTGCCCGGAACCAACCGCGCGAACATCGCGGGTAGTGCTGATGGCTTTGTGGAGACCAGTCCGGTGGGAAGGTTCCCTTCAGGCGACAGCGTATTCGGACTCAACGACATGGTCGGAAACGTGTGGGAATTTACGTCATCAGACTACGGGGCGACCAATGAGATCGATCGAGAGGTTCGCGGTGGGTCCTGGAACAACATCGAGAAAGATGTTCGTATTTCGAGGGGCACCCACTTTCCATTTGCGGCGGTCGCCGAGAACGTCGGTTTTCGCTGCGTCCAAAAGTGAGATTAAAGCGACGGACGATCTTCTCGATCATAACCGTCGCCTTTCCCGGTCGATTGGGACCCGCAATCGTCAACAACGCCAGCTTCAAGACCCAACCTCACTGCCCTTCTTTCGATCTTGCAAACGCTTCAACGCCACCTCGCGTGCATCAGCGATTCCGCTCGAAGTTTCACCCTCAATTCTTCGTGTTCCTTGCGGATGTGGCAAATGCCCGCCACGAATGCCCAATCAGATCCTCATCGGTTGGTTTTTCCGTAGGAACACCGCGGCATTTGACCGACTCTCTTAGTGAGGCATAATGAGTCTCATGGCGACTCACGCAAACCGGCTCACGTTGCGCGGCTTGGATCCACGTATTTCGGCGGAGATCGAGCGGGTGGCCTAGGCCAACAATATTTCCCTAAACAAGGCCGCTCTGAGCCTTCTCAAACGGGGCGCCGGAATCGGCGAGCCGCGCGATAGACCGAATCGGATTGGCAATTCGCTGGATCGATTTATCGGTACGTGGACGGCCGAGCAGGCCAGCGCTTTTTCACGATCTCTGGAGTCGCTCGAAAAGGTCGACGAAGGGTTCTGGAAATGAAGCGACTGCTCGACACCAACGCCTATGTTGCGTTGCGAAGGGGTGACGAGACGGTCGCGGATGTTGTGCGCGATT
>JAYUPZ010000597.1:0-2781 GCA_043759805.1 Myxococcales bacterium
TTGCGTCGCGAACGCAATCTCTATCTTGCCAGTAATTTGCTGCGCGCTCGAAAGCTGATCGATGGGCGTCTGCGAAGCCGTTATGCAATTCCAGAACGCACCCGTCTCACGTTTATCGAGTTCGACCCACGCATCCACGAAGTCGAGGGTCCGTTGAATCTCGGCCTTGTGTTTTCGATCCTTCATGACGAGGTAACCGGCACCCACCACGGCAATCACCAACACCGCCATCGTGATCTTCTGATTGCGTGACTTTGCGGCGGCGCGTTCACGAATCAACTTTTGGTACTCGGCATCCGGCCCCGACAAACCCAGTCCGCCGCCGCCACCCGTCTGACTCGCGCCACAATTCGAGCAACTGGGTCCACCCAGCAGGTTGTCGTGTCCACAGTTCGCACACTTACTCATCCGCGTATCCTCCGAAATTGTTGGCGGGGCTGAAAGGTGACGGTTTTATCACAATTTCTGTCCGGCCAAGATCTCGAAGCTGCGCAAATAGTCGAGCGCGACTTGCAGGGGATAGTCTGCAAGCTGCGCCTCGGTGTGTTCGGGTGTCTCGTCGTTTTGCAGATGCCGCTCGAAATCGCGCTCACGCGGTCCCTCGTCCTCGGTGCGCGGTGGCGGCTGGGCCGAGACATGGATGTTCGGCGTGATGCCATGGTTTTGAATCGAACGACCACTTGGCGTGTAGTAGCGCGAAACCGTGATCTTGAGGCCACAGGGTTTTGCGCCGCACCCATCGAGCGAAAACACCGTCTGCACCGAACCCTTGCCAAAAGTTTGCTGGCCCATCACGACCGCGCGCTTGTGATCTTGCAAGGCCCCGGCCACAATTTCAGCGGCCGAGGCCGTGGCTCCGTCGACCAAGACGACAATGGGGAAGCCTGAATACGTACCACGCGAATGCGCAATCTGACGATCCATTTCTCGGCCGCCTTTGCCGACGGTGCGAACGATCAAACCTTCTGACAAAAACCGATCGGCAATCTTAACGCCCTGATCCAACAAGCCACCGGGATTGCGACGCATGTCGAGCACGAGGCCACGCAATGTTCCGGCAGTCTTTGACTTCGCAACCTTCTGTACCTCAGCCAAAATCCTGTCCATCGCTTCGACCAATTTGTCATCGGTGTTGGACGAAAATATTCGAATCTTCACATAGCCGTAACCCGGAGCGATGACGCGGCCTTCAACAGTTTTGACCTCGAATTTTTCCCGGCGTATCTCGAAAACCTTTTCTTTGCCACCCCGATCGACTGTCAATACCACAAGCGATCCCGGCGGCCCCTGAATGCGACCGATGGCTGCGCCCCAATCCATGTCCGCGGTCGCGGTCCCGTCGATCTTGACGATGATGTCCCCCGGCGCGATGCCCGCTGTATACGCCGGCGAGCCTTCAATCGGTGAAACCACGACAAGGCCGGACTTTCGCTTTTCGAGATCGATGCCGATGCCTTCGATCTCGGCGTTTCCCTCGGTCTCGTTGCGCAGGCGATCGTATTCCTCGGGATCCATGAACCGCGTGTGCGGATCGAGCACATCCGTCAAGCCACGCGCGGCGCCGTAAATCAGTTCCGATTCGGAGATGTTCTCGACGTAGGTGGTCTCGATATAGGAGAGCACCTTTGTGAAAACGCCAAGCTTTCGGTAAGGATCAAACCGGCCCGCTTGCAGCGGCTGGCTAAACGCTATCCCAAAAGCAAATCCCAAAAGGGTGGCAAACGCAATCCCACCGAATCGCAACCAGGCCACGTGTCGTTTTCGCATCGGCAGGAAGTGTAGCCCGGACGCGTCCCATTCCCAGCAGTAGCGACGGACCCCGGGATAACGCGAGGCGTCTTTAGCGCCGACGAACGTGTTTGCGCGGATCGACTGCTTCCAATCCCGAAAACACCGAGAAACGTACCACGGGTGCCCCATCGAGCGTTCGGCCCACCCGCCCGATCTCGGCTCCTGCAGCCACCGAACTGCCTTCCGTCACGTTAACCCGGCGCAAGCCCGAAATGATGCTCGTCAGATTGTGCGGGTGTTCGATCATCAAGGCGTACCCACCTTCGGGCAGCCGCTCGACACGCACCACGGTGCCCGCAGCGGGCGCCATCGCCTGACCATCCGTTCGTCCGAGCAGTTGCACCCCGAGCTGGCGCAATTCCACGCCCGTCATGGCGTCATTTCTAAGACCAGGGCCCGCCACCACCGGCCCTCGCACCGGCCACTGAAAAGCAGGCGCCGAGGTGGATCCATCAACGGGATTCGCAGCCTCAGTCCCATCGGGCACACGCACCGAACGGGCGTCGAGCTCGTTCCGCTCTTGCGCCACCAACGCCAGTTCGTGTTCAATCTTGGCCGCCTCATCCAGGCCTCGCGCAAGCAACGCCAGTGTGGCATCGGCCGAACGCGCTTGCTCGGCGCGAGCTTCGGGATCGGTCAAAAATCCAAGGTCGCGCTTGCGTGTGGTGCGATAGGCGAGCGTGGCCTGACGACGTAATAGGGATTCAGCCGCTTCTTTCTGTCGCAAAAGCGCGGCGCGGCGCGCGTCGAGGTGCTCTTCAATCAACGATGGTCCGCCATGATCGGCGATGGCCGGCCCTGACGATGCCAGCCATAAACCCAAAACCCCTGTGCCGATTCGACTACGCATGGTGTGGTTGTGAGCGCGGTGAAAACAGACGTCCAAGCAAAAGACCCAGCATCACCAGGAACAGGGTTCCGATGGCAAATTCGTTCAGCTACAGGAAAGTAGGCCCGGACGTATTGTCGGACGATAGCGCAGCATTCGTC
>JAYUPZ010000598.1:0-2772 GCA_043759805.1 Myxococcales bacterium
GAATCCGGACGCGCAAAGTAGATCCACTCGAAGGCACAGCGGTGCGCCTTTTCCGAGGCGAATGGGCGCAGCGATCGGACGCCGTCCTTGTCGATGATGATCATCTCGCCCGGATCCAGGTCGCGAACAAACTCAGCCTCAATGAGGGAGAAGGCGCAGGTTTCAGACGAAACAACCCAACCATCTTTGACGCGACCCAGTGACATCGGGCGCACGCCCATCGGGTCACGAACCGCGATGAGCGCATCGGGTGACAAGATTGCCAGCGAGTACGCGCCGCGCACCTGGGCCAAAGCTTCAGCAATCCGTTCCGGCAGCGACGGTTGTCGCGATCGGGCGATGAGATGCAAGATGACTTCGGTGTCGGAGGTGGTCTGGAAAATCGAGCCGTCTTCCTCAAGTCGAGTGCGCACCGTGTCCGCATCCACCAGGTTGCCGTTGTGGGCCAGCGCAATCGATCCGCCGTAATAATCCACCGCGATCGGCTGGGCGTTTTTCAGGCTGGAGTCGCCGGATGTTGAGTAGCGAACGTGGCCGATGGCGGCGTGCCCTGGAAGGCGAGCAAGGCGCTCGGCATCGAAAGTGTCGCTGACGTGGCCCATCTCGCGGATGAGGCGAACGCGATCACCATCGGTACAGACTATCCCCGCGGATTCTTGTCCGCGATGCTGGAGGGCATGGAGACCCAGATACGCCAGATTCGAGGCTTCTGAAGGGCCGAAGACACCAATAACACCGCACATGAATCGCGGCGAAGGTACCACAGCAAAACCTCACGCGCTCATGCTTTTCGTCGGGAAAAACCGCGTCTCCACGCCGCGACAGCGTTAACGCTGCTTGGCTTTTTTGCGCGCCCATGCGGGTGCCGGCGCCTCGGCGCGGCGAGCCGGAACCGACGCGACGCGCGGAGCAGCACGGCTGGCCACGGCAGCCGGTTCAGCGGCGCGGGTCGCAGCCTTGGCAGCAGGAACCTTTGTGGCAGCGCCCGCTGTCTTGCCAGCACGTTGAGCCACGTCGACCTCGCCCATCTCGACATGGCCGCGGTATTGCGCACCGGAGGCGATGCCAACGCGGGGAGCCTGAATGTTGCCGACCACGCGTGCCTTGTCGTGCAAGCGCACGACCTCGGAAGCCGTGATGCTGCCGACCACCGCTCCGGAGATCTCGACCACGCGGGCGTCGAGGTCAGCCTGAATGATGGCGCCGTTGGAAATCGTCAGGGTTTCCGCTACGGAAATTTTCCCCTCGATGCGACCGCGCACCTCAAGGCCGCCTTCGCTGCGAACCTCGCCTGTAATCTGCGTGTCAGAACCAATTACCGTTTGCTTGTCAGCCATGTTCGTTGTCCGTCAAAGGTGCGGGTGAAAAACTATACATCCATGTCGATGTTGCCCTTGAACGAGGCTCCATCGGCAATTGAAATACGGGGTGATTTAATGTCCCCAATAACGCGAGCGTCGGCCTTCACATCCACGCGGTCAGTGGCGTGAACGTTGCCTGTGAGGCGGCCGGCGACAGCGATGGACTTGCCCTCGATGTCGGCGTCCACGGTGGCGCCAGCGTCCACCAGAAGGTCGCCTGTGACTGCGACTTTGCCCTTGACCGAGCCCTGAATCACGAGAGCCTCGTCACCCCGAATTTCACCGTCGATGCTGATGCCGCTGCCGATTACCGTGTTCGCCATGTGCGTGTCTTTCTTTCTCGGAAAAGTTCAGGAAAAAATTAGGCCTTGCCCGGTTTTGCGCCGGCAAGTTCCGGCGGCAGTTCCACGTCCATCTCGATGGATCCCGAAACCATGGCGCCCTCGATGACAATGACCTTGTTGGCGCGGACATTGCCAAGCACGCGGGCCGTGCTTTGCAGCGTGGCCAGTTTGCCTGCAGCGATATCGCCCTTTACGGCACCCTTGATCTCGACTTCGATGGCCTCGACTTGGGCCTCGACGTTGCCGATCTCTTCAACGATGAGACGGCTGTCGAGACCGACCCTGCCCTCGATGCGCCCCTCCACGATCAGATCCTGATCGCCAGAGATGTTTCCGCTGATGGTGATTGTGCTGCCGATACGGCAGGCTTCCTTGTTGGCAGCCATGGTGCGCAGCAAACTACCCCTTCGGGAAACAGGGTGTCAATGTTCAGAATTCGCCAACCGCCACCAGGGCCGGATAGACAATAAAACTCGACACGTCGACGTCGTTTTTGGCTGACAGCGCGTTCAAATGCGCGGTCCCGAAGTTTTGCGCCATCGTGAGCTCGACGCCGATGAAGAACCACTTGTAGCCACCCACGATGCCCGCCTGTCCGCCCACGATAAGGCCGCTCGCGTCGAAGCTCGCCTGTTCGGGTGCAGCCCCGGGCAGTTCCAGGTGCATGACGGTGTCGGCCTTCCAATAAACAAGGCGAGAACCCAGCCACCAGCGGTGGTAGTCGCTGCGCTTTCCGAACAAGATTGGAATGTCGATGTTGAAGCGCTTGAAGTCGTCAATTTTCACGTATTCCACCACTTTTTTGACCGGGAATTCGTAAGACGATCGCGCAATGCCCAGACCGGCGGATAAATCGAACCCGTCCACCGCCTGATCGAGAAACTGCCAGCGACCACCAAGGCGCCAGTACCCACCACCCGCTGCCCGCAGATCCAGTTCGAGCTTGTCGGTCACACCGTAGGCCACCTGCAGGGGCGTCATGACACCGGGCGGCGTGATGGCAAGGCCTGCCCCGGCCTCAAGCAGGGTGCGTTTTTGCGCGTCGGTCAGCGCCTCGTTGTTCTCGA
>JAYUPZ010000599.1:0-2770 GCA_043759805.1 Myxococcales bacterium
CAACGCTTCGGCTGAACACAGGCGACTTGGCATCGAGGGGCCGTTTGACGACTTGGACGACGATCCTGAATTGCTAGCCTTCTTGCGCCGGGATCTGCTGCCTCTCACTGTGCTTCCTGGCTCGGGCTCGACCTCACTCGTACTGCGTTCGGACTGGGGCAAAGGACCCGATCCCATCGCGTGGGAAGGTACCACCGACACCGCCGATCTTTTGGTGATCGGCGTCCGACGCGGCAAACATCTCGGCGCCCGTGGCGGCGCCGCAACGCTGCGAGCGGCAACCGTTCCCGTGTTGTGTGTTCCAACCACGGCGACGGTCGAGCCTACTGCGGTCGATAGCATTCCACGGCTTGCGCGGGTCCTTGTGGCGACCGATCTCTCTGCATCTGGAAATCGTGCTATCCCACACGCCTATCAAATGGTTCGCGCCGGCGGTGGGCGGGTGGATATCCTCCACGTCGTCGAAGCTCCTGATTCGATGGGTGGACTGACCCAGGAGCGACAAGGTTTTCTGGAACCCGAGATAACGCGACTCATTCCGACGGACGCCGAGCTGCGCGGGATTCAAACTCGTATTACGATTGTGCGTTCGAGCACGCCAAAGGAAGCAATTCTGCAAGCCGCCGAACGAATCCGATGCGACGTTATTGTCCTTTCGTCTCACGGGCGAGGGGGTATCGCGCGAACCGTGCTTGGCTCGGTGGCCGACAACATCGTTCGCGAAGCCACCCGACCCGTCGTGGTGGTTGGACCCAAAACCACTACGCAAGGGACATCCACATGATACTCAGAGATTTAATTCACAACCACACACCCATCACAATTACGCCAGATGACAGCCTCGATCTCGCCCTGCAAGTCATGTTGTGGGGTTCGGTTCGCCATCTGCCCGTGCTTGATCGGGATTACCTTATCGGCATTCTCAGCCAACGAGACATCGTCACCCATCAATCGAACGTTGGGCAGCAGATCGCAGAGCGATCCCTCGTCCGCGAAATCATGAGCGTGCCGCCCATCACGGCCACGCCCGAGCAACCGATCGAAGATGCGATGACGATCATGGTCCGAAACAAGGTTGGGTGTGTGCCGATTCTCGAGCGTCACAAATTGATCGGAATTGTCACACGGTCTGATTTTCTGGCCCAGCAGATTCGTCAAAAGCCAGCGATGGCAAAGGGCGACGAAAACGTCATGTCCATCATGCGTACCGATCTTGTGACGGCGCATTCCGACGACTACCTGATGGATGCCGTTTTGCGCATGGAAACCCGGGGCGTTCGTCATCTACCGGTGGTGGACGGCGATGGGCGTCTGGTCGGGATGCTAAGTGATCGTGACGTTCGGACGGCCTACGGGAATTCGTTGCGACCCCTTTCACCGGGCGACGCACGGGTGCGTCTGCAATCCACACGGGTCGGCGATGCCATGAGTCGAACGCCATTTCGCGTCGAACAGTCGGCGACCATTGAGGAGATCTCCCACCGCTTTATTGATCACCGAATTGGCGCCATCGCGGTGGTGGACGCCGATGAAAAGGTAATGGGCATCGTCTCCTATGTGGATGTGCTGCAGGCCATGGTTTCCCCGCGTCCCCAGTGATCGCGGTTGAAGTCGTTCGCCGCGGAATCGCCACACGATCCCTACGCGATTTCACCCCGAGTCGTCACGATTGCCCTGGCCTCGGCGACCAGTCGCAATGTTTGGACAAAAATGAAAGCGCATCGCTACAGGATTCCGAGGGCTCGACCGTGGTATTCACCTCATACCGATGGGTTTCGGGAATCTCAGTTGGCGGCTCGCGGCTCTGCAAAAACGCCTCAAGGAGGCTTTCCCGGGCGTCCGACACGCTGTTCTGGGATTGCCGAGCCCGCAGCCTCTGGCGCAGGACGTCCTCGGGACACGTGGCCTCGAGAAACAGCGTGACAATGCCTCGGTGTTTGCCGAACTCAAATGCGGCGCGCCGCCAATCTTGTCGAGCAAACGTCGCATCCAGGATCACCGGACGGCCACCATCAACAACTGCTTCGGCCGCCTGCAAGAGCGCGGCAAGCGTGCGTCGATTGAAGTCATCGGAATACAATTCCGGCCCGCCCCGTGCGAACAGGTCGACGCCACCCAGCCGCTTTCGCAGCCAATCCGAGGATACAACCGGTGCCCCTGTGCCAAATCCAATCGATTCGGCGAGTGTCGTCTTGCCCGAACCCGGGAGCCCCGCCACACACAGCAGCCACGGTTGGGCCGCAACGGGACGCGTAAAAGAAGCGGCAACGGATAACAAATGTTTCGACTCTGCTTGTTTTTGCGAGCGGCGCTCAGGACTAGCCGATGGCTCGCGCGCCACGAATGCGGCAACCTTCGAACGCACAAGCGCACGGTGGCACAGATACAACGCGAGGACCGGGTAAAAGCCGAAATCACCAGACGCACGGGCAAAGCGCGCCAAAAAGACCTCGCCGAGTTTCGGACGGCCTGCCGCGTGCAACTCCATCGCGAAAAATGCTGCGTCCAGCGCCACATCCACAACGCGCAAGTTTGAGTCAAATTCGACAGGATCGAGCACAACGAGCTGTTCTGCACTCGGGCCCAAAAAGTACACATGTTCGAGGCGGAGGTCTCCATGTCCATCCCGGACGTGCTGTTGGTTTCGGTTTTTTAAGGTCGATTCGTTTCGCACGAGTGTGACCTCGTAAAATTCACCAATCTCGTTCAACAGTTTGGACTCCGATCCGTTGAGCGAGCGACATTCAGCGAGATTTGCTCGTACAACGGT
>JAYUPZ010000600.1:0-2767 GCA_043759805.1 Myxococcales bacterium
TTGTGATCGGTAGGAACCCTTGAGTGCTGCGCCCAGCACTTCGACCAGGGGAGAATTTCCGGTGACGAAAACCGCGTGTTCTCGCAGGTCGGGGGAAAATACAAGCTTCAAACCAACCAACGTTTTGCCCGCACCGGGCGCGCCGGAAACGAAAACAATACGCTTGCGTCCAGTCGCCAATGCGTCGTTCACCTCGCGGAGAACCCCTTCGGTGCACCGTTCGAGTACGTCGACCGGGACGGCGTGCTGATGGATCGCCGAGACGTCGTGTTGACCGTAAAGCGAAATCGCTGCATCGAGGATGGATGATGAAGGTGAGAAGCGCGACGTGATCCAGCGGGCGCGATCAACGGCTGCGGTTCCGCGTCTCAAGACGGCCACTTGACGCAGAATGGTTCCCAGATCGGTAGCGCCACCTTCGAGCGGGCGGCCAACAATGCTGTTCCACGGCGAACGACCAAAATCAGTGGAAATTCGTGTTTGAGTTTTGCCGGTGGTCGTCACAAGTAGCGGCACGACAATGCCACCACGGTCGATCGCCAACTGCGTTTCTTCATGAAATTCGACCAGGTTCACACAATAGTTGAACACCTGATCGCGATCGGCGGCCGTCAGTTTGGTCCGTTTAAACTCGACGACAATGATAACGCCTTCGCCCAACAGTACGCAGTCGATTCGCAAACCTCGACGGCGAAGGTTGTATTCCAACACGACATCGGTGACAAACCCGAGACCGGGTTCGGCGAGCGCGTTGCGAAGGGCCTCGACAGCTTCCTGCGGCAGCGATGTATCGGCCGCCAGGCCCCTCTGAATGGTTTCGACGCTGTTTTGCCATTCGACATGCTGTTCGGGCTCGACGTACCAGCCCTGTTGTATAGCGGCGCTGGATAGTTCGGCTACGACCGCGCGACTGTCGGTCGAAACGAATTGCGTACGGGGGGCGTTGAACCACGCGTCTGGATTGGCCATGTGCGACTTATCCTAAATTAAGGTCGAGACGAATTCATCCCCGTCTCCGATTTGCCAACAATCCCTCGCGCCAACGGCCCTCGTGTTGGTCATTCGGCGTCGGCCCCAATCTGACGCATTCGCCGTACTTTCGTATCACAATACGGAAAACTCTTGTCCTTGCAGCCATCATAGTCCTTTCACCTCGGCGCCCCCGTCCCCCTCCAACTCCCACCCTTCTTCACCGCATCACCCGCCTACCGTTGCGCCCACGTCATCCGCCGGATCGTTACGGCATCAGTCGATCCGCCGAATCGCCGGTATTATCGTTTTCCTTCGGTGTGCACGCCTACCGAACACCCAATCTTCGCGATGAACGTCACCCATCTCGCACTATGCTACTGGAAAAACAGGTATTCGATCCGGGGTTGATGTTTGAAAGTCGCGTGAGGTTCATGGCTTCTCGCGCGTGCCAGGCAAGTAGATTTACGGCAACGTCGCGCCGCAGTTTGGGCCGGCGACTTGGCACGCGGTGATGGCGCAAGTGTTTGAGATTTCGATGTTACCCACATTTTCGCTTGCGAGGACACCTGTTCCTTCTATTGCAGAAGAACACGAAATCCCGGTGTTCTCGTTACTAAAAACCGTTACCCGTTCGAGGCGTTTTGATTGACCTGCGGGCAGGTTCTGAGTGCGGATACCGCCGAAATAGAGACTACCGCCCAGATCGCCCGGGCCGTTGTCACGTATGTCGCAATTGCGGATCTCGAATGCGGCGCTGTCAATCAATACGCCTCCGCCGTCATTGTTGCGGATGCGGAGGGATTCCAAAACGATTTTTCCTCCCGTTGCGTGAACTCCGATCGAACTCGTACGCACAACCAAATCCCGCACGAAGACGTCACCGGCCCTTACCGCTAGCCCAGGTGATAAGCCTCCAACTATCGTCGCCGCCCCCTTGCCAACAATCGCCAACTTCCGATTTGCCGAATACGAAGCCCCCGCCACCGACCCCTGTACCACCAACACCGCCTTGTTCCCCGTCACCGACGCATCCACCGCGGCCTGTAAATTCGTCCCCACCACCGTCACCGTTTCCGCCGCCGTCGCGCAACGTCCATCGTCGTGCCACATGCACACGTTGGGTGCCGCCGCACACTCGGAATCCAAGCGACACGACCTGCACGCATTCGCATCACACACTGGTTTACCCACCGCGGCCGTGCACTGCGCAGACCCCGTACACTCTACGCACGACCCCGCAGGCCCACACACCGGCAGTGTCGATCCTCTCGTCGAGCACACATTTCCTGGCGCTCCCTGTACATTGCACTTGCCACACATCCCCCCCGCCAGGCACGCCGGTGAGTCGGTCGGACAATCCGAATGCTTCAAACACGACACACATTCCTTCGCAATCGTGTCGCAATACTTTCCTGCGCCGGGCTTCGCCGCACACTGAATGTCTCCAGCGCATCCCTCGCAAACTCCACCAGCCACGTTGCAGATGGGCTTATTTGCACCCTTGCACTGCACCGAGCTCTTGCACTCGACACACTCGCCCTTGCTGCCACACACCGGCGTCCCCGCGCGCGCCGCGCACACGTCCATCGCCGCTGTTTCGTCACACTTTTTGCAAGTACCCTTCACGCACGCAGGCGTTCCGAGCGGGCAGTCCAGATTCGCCAGACACGCCACGCACGCCCGTTCCGTATCACAGAACGGCAGCATCGCATCCTTCACCCTGCACATCTCGTCCCCCGTGCACCCCGCCGTCCCACCCATCCCACCCCCACCCACTCCACCGCCACCCGTGCCC
>JAYUPZ010000601.1:0-5844 GCA_043759805.1 Myxococcales bacterium
GAGCCTTGCCGCAAGGCTCTTGAGGACGCTGGCAAGAAGGCCTCCGATATCGACGAGGTCGTGCTCGTGGGTGGTTCGACCCGAATCCCTATGGTTCAGCGCGCGGTCAAGGATTTTTTCGGCAAAGAGCCGCACAAGGGCGTGAATCCCGACGAGGTCGTGGCACTTGGTGCTGCGATTCAAGCCGGTGTTTTGTCGGGCGACGTGAAAGACATGTTGCTGCTTGATGTTACGCCACTGTCACTCGGCATTGAAACCTTGGGTGGCGTCATGACCCCGCTCATCACGCGCAACACGACGATTCCGACCAAGAAATCGGAGACGTTTTCGACCGCTGCAGACAACCAAACGTCGGTCGAGGTCAAGGTGTTCCAGGGTGAGCGCCCCATGGCGAACGATAACCGCATGCTCGGCAAGTTCGGTCTTGAAGGCATTCCGTCCGCTCCCCGCGGTATTCCGCAGATTGAGGTCACTTTTGACATCGACGCCAACGGCATAGTGAACGTGTCAGCACGCGACAAGGCCACCGGCAAAGAACAAAAGATCACGATCACGGCATCGTCGGGTCTTTCAGATGGCGACATCGATAAAATGGTCAAGGATGCCAAGGAGCACGAGTCAGAAGACAAGGCGCGACGCGAGGCCATCGACAAGCGCAACCAGCTTGAGTCGCTGGTGTTGAGTGTCGAAAAGCACCTCGAAGAAAATCGGGAGAAGATCCCGGAGACCGAGCGCACTGGTCTCGAATCTGCGCTGAAAGAGGGTCGCGAGACGCTCGATCAGAACAAGGAGCCAAAGGAGGCCAACGTATTCACTGCGTCTTTCGACAAGCTGCAGACTGCATCCCACAAGATGGCCGAAGCCCTTTACAAGGCAGCAGGTGGTACGGATGGTGCGCAGGCAACCGCCGGTTCCGCCCCGAACGCTGGCGCCGGAGCTACCAAGAAGCCTGACGACGACGTGATCGACGCCGAATACACCGAAAACTAGGGCTCGGGGTTGAGCCGAGAGTACCGACCCGGTGGTATCCACTGGAAACAAAAACCAGTGGATACCAGATGGCTCGGGGCCATTGGATGGATATAATGCGCTCCGCATGAGTTCCGCGAAGATCCTGGATGGAAAAGCCCTTTCGCTCGCAACCGAGCAATCGATCGCCGCTCGTGTCGAGGCGTTGAAGGCCCGCAACGGCGGACGGACGCCTATCTTGGCCACCGTTTTAGTAGGGGATGATCCCGCGTCGGGAACGTATGTGAAAATGAAGGGCAATGCCTGTCGTCGAGTAGGCATGGATTCGCTGAAGATTGAGTTGCCCGCCTCAACGACAACGGCTGAACTTTTGACTGCGCTCGACAAGCTGAATGCGAACCCGGATGTGCACGGCATCTTGCTGCAACATCCGGTGCCGCATCAGATCGACGAACGGGCGTGCTTTGATCGTATTGCGGTTGAGAAGGACGTGGATGGTGTGACGACTGCTGGTTTCGGTCTGATGGCGATGGGTGAGCCCGCATTTGGTAGCTGTACACCGGCCGGGATCATGCGACTCCTGCAGGCCAACGACATTCCAATCGAAGGTCAACACGCGGTCGTGATTGGTCGCTCTCCGATCCTTGGAAAGCCGATGGCCTTGATGCTGTGTAACGCGAATGCGACGGTGACGCTTTGCCACTCCCGTACGAAGAACCTGCCCGCGATTGTTCGACAGGCGGATATTGTTGTGGCTGCAGTTGGCAAGCCGCGGTTTGTCAAAGGCGACTGGATCAAACCCGGTGCTGTCGTGGTGGACGCGGGCTTCCACCCGGAAAAATGTGGTGACGTCGATTTGGAAGAGGCCATCGTGAATGCCAGTGCTTACACCCCGGTGCCTGGCGGGGTTGGTCCGATGACCATCAACACCCTCATCTTGCAGACGCTGCAAGCCGCCGAGAAGTACGCCATCCGCTAGGCGCGTGGTCACTCGACGGGCGGCGGGCGTTGCTGTAGAAACTTTCGCCATGCGCCAGATCTTGGTCGAGCTGCCCTCAAAGCTGCTGTTCTTTGTTGCCCTGGGGCTTGCACTCGGGACCTTCGTTTGGGGCGTTGTTGCGAAGGCTAAGCGCAAATATCGGGCGCAAAATGGCAACCCGGCGAGTGGACTTTCCAGTCCGACTTATTTCCTGCTTGGCGCGTGGTTATTGATGGGCATGCGTGGGGGCGGTTGGATTCCGAGTGCTGCTTTGTTCTCAAAGCCCTGGCCCTCGGTTCCCGTATTCGCTTACGGCGTGATGTTGGGGCTCTCGCTGGTGGTGGGATGGTTTCTCGCATTGAAGCTTGCGAAAAAAGATGGCATCGGCACTGAAGTTGCGGCGCAGATCTACATGTGGACGGCGGTATGGGCGATCATCGGCGCGCGCATCCTTTACATCATCGCCAACTTTTCATCCTTCGATCATTGGTACGAGGCGCTCATGTTGCACAAGGGAGGTCTTGTTGCATACGGCGGCATGATTGGCGGTTTTCTCGCCAGCTGGTACGGCTGTTGGCGGCGCAAAATTCCGCTGTTGAAATGGGCTGATGTTTCGGCGCCCTCGGTGGTGCTTGGTACGGGCATCACGCGCATCGGATGTTTTCTGTACGGATGCGATTACGGTCAGCGTACGGATGCGGGGTGGGGCGTCGCGTTTCCCAGGGATAGTGCCGCGTGGAAAGATCATTTGTCACACGGTTGGATCCAACCGGACGCATTGTGGTCGCAGCCCGTGCATGCGACGCAGCTCTATGAATCAGCGGTGGGATTTGCGTTGTTTGGATTGCTGATGTGGATCCGCAAACACCGGACGTTCTCGGGGCAAACAATGCTGGTCTGGATCATGGGCTACGGAATCCTGCGACCCCTTATCGAGACGTTGCGGGATGACGACCAGCGGGGCAGCGTCGGGCCACTTTCGACCTCCCAATTCATCGGTGTGACCTCCTTTACGCTGGCGCTTGGGCTCACGATTTTGCTTTTCCGGCGTCACGTCAGGGACCCATTGGCGATGCGCTACTGGGCGACCGCTGCCGAGGGGCCGCCCGAGGGGGCAGCGGAGGGTTCGGCAGCTGCTGAAACGAGTCGAAAATTGCGTCGCAAACGGAAGTAGCCCACTGCACCGGATTGCGGTGGTATAACGTCGGTCCTTTGAAAATCAGAACGACAGGGAGAGCAACAAAATGAGCATGAAGCGAAACAGCTCGGGCCGCGGCGGTTCCACCTTGGGTGGGGCAGAAGTCAGCGGCAAAGTGAACCGCGACACCCTGTACGATGATCTCAAGCGCCGTGCTGCGGCGGGCGAGGCGTTCAACTCTGTGGACGTCGCTTTGTCAGTTGGTGCCAGCGAGCCTCATGTCGCAAAGACGTTATTGGGTCTCGCCGCGGATGCTGTGCTTCGCAAGACCGAGGTGGGTCGTTACACCGCCGAGAGTCTCCTCGAGATGGAGCCCGCCGATTTCACGAAGGCATTTTCCCGTGCCTCGAAGATGGATGGTCAACGCATTCGCGACATCCAGGAGATCGAGCGTTTGAAGAAGAACAACGACATCATGCGCGCTCGCGTGTTGACGTTGTCGTCGGAGCGCGATCATTTCAAGTCGGTTCTCGACGCTAAGGGGATCAACCCCGGACCTGTGCCAGTGACTGATTCTGCCGCAAAGGCGGACGCGCGTGTTGCGGCTCATGCGGACGCCGATGCGGCTCTCGACAAATCGCGCGCTGCCCTTGCCGAATCCCACGCAGCAGCAGCCGCCGCCATTGCTGCCAAGGAAGCGGCCAGCGCCGAGGCTGCAGCGGCTGCCGCGGCGGCATCCGCTGGCGGCGATGTCGCTCAGTAGAACGTCGAGCCGGCGCGTATGTACGTCACCTTGATTCGCCACGGTACGGCCGGGCCCGGCGCGGCGGATCACTTGCGCTCACTGACCGAGAGCGGTCGGGCGGAGGTAGAAGTGCTCGGTCGGGTGTTGCACGCTCGCGAGATCCGTTTCGATCGGATGGTGACCAGTCCTCTTGTGCGTGCGCGGCAGACGGCGGAAGTCATTGCGCGCCAAGTTGCGTTGGGGGTCGAGCTTCGAGAAGACGCGGGACTTGTTCCTGAGGGTTATTCCGATGATGTCATCGCATTGCTAAGGAGGTTGGAGGCCGAGGGGAGCAAGGATGTTGCGCTTGTATCCCACATGCCACTCATCGCAATGGCGGCGGGTGTGCTGCTCGGGGAAAAAGTGGGGGACTTCAAGACGGCGCAGGCCTTGCGTTTGAAACTTACTGGCAACGGATCGTCGTGGATGTCCGATCGGGGCATCTGGATCGATCCCAGCGTGGTGTAGCGTCGCATGCGGGGAACGCATGAGATGGCCGGTCCGGTGGTGTTGCTGCTGCAGATCCGCCTCGACGATGGCGTGTCGACGACCCGGATCGTGAAGATCGAGCCTGGCGGGGGACCTGTCACTGTCGGGCGTCGCCGAGGGGTTGAAATTCAACTACCGTCGCCCTCGGTGTCGTTTATCCATGCGCGCCTTTTTGTACGGGATTCCCTGTGGTTCGTTGAGGATCTGAGGAGTTCTAACGGCACCTGGCGAAACGGCGTGCGAATGGTGCCCGGGCGTCCCCATCCTATCGCAAGCGGTGATACGATTCGATTTGGTAAGGTCCAGGTCGATGCCGTCGCGGACGGTGCGAACAGGGCGTTGGATGCGGCGACGGTCACCCTGGCCCGCCAACTGGTGGCCGATCTGTTTGGCACCGTTTCACCCGAGCAGGCGCCCTGCGTGCGCGTCACCGAGGGACCTGACGCAGGCAAGCAACTAATCCTGGCCAACGCGGAGAAGCCGTATCGCGCGGGGAGGGCGCCCGATTGCGAGTTGGTGCTTGGCGACGAGGATTGTTCGCGGATCCATGTGGCATTCGTACGACGAGACGTAGGGATTCTCGTGGTTGATTTGGATTCAAAGAACGGCGTGATTGTGGACGGCATCCGGATCGCCTCTGAGCAGTTCATCGGGGATGGAACCGTGATACAGATAGGCGGTACAACCCTCGTCCTGAACGATCCGGAGGCGCAATACCTTGCGCAAATGGAGGCTCTGTCTGACGAGGCGGGTCTGGGCGAGCCACCTGCGCTGACCTCCGCCTCAGAGTTGAGCACGCCTGTCGCAGCGCCCACGCCGGTCGTGACGGCGACCGCGAAGGCGCCAGGTCGCGAAAAAGGCCTGATTTTGATCGCCGGAATCGCGAGCGCGGTACTCATTGCACTCTTGCTTCTCGTGCTCACCCTCGTCTTCTAGCGATCCCCGTTGCGGGCTATGATAAAGCTGCACCGATGACCGCATCGACCGTTCCCGAATTCGTCACCACCCCGTTGCGGTTCGCCCCGCGTTACCAGGTTCTGGTCTGGGGCGGACGGCGCATGGAACAATGGCGCACGGATCTACCGGATGGTCCGGTTGGCGAGTCCTGGGATCTTGCCGATCAAGATCGCGGCATGAGTGTGGTTGCCGAGGGCCCCCTCTCTGGGAAGACATTGCGCGAGTTAACGGCGTCCCTGGGGACATCGCTTGTGGGTGACGGTTTTCGCGGCGGGTCGTTCCCTCTCCTCGTCAAGCTTATCGATGCCTCCGCGCGGTTAAGCGTGCAGGTCCATCCCGATGATGCACTTGCGGTTGCTCTCGGCGTGGGGGAAAACGGAAAAACCGAGTGTTGGCTGATGATAGAAGACGGAGGCGAACTGTTTGTCGGCACCCGCCCCGGCGTGGATCGCGCAGCCTTCGAATCGGCTCTGCAAACGGGATCAGTCGAAGATGCCTTGAACCGCTTTCAGTGCTCGAAAGGAGACT
>JAYUPZ010000602.1:0-2761 GCA_043759805.1 Myxococcales bacterium
CCGAGGGTGGTGCGAACAGGGAGATGTTCGCATTCAGGCGCATTCGTTGCCTAGAGAACACACCCGTGCTACAAACGCCGTTCACTTTCAGGCACACGCCAAACGGGCGGGCCCCAAGCCCGCCCTTTTTTTTGTCAAAAACGCACGGAAACCTCAACAAAATCGCCGAAACAGCTCAGTTCCTCTCGTTCATACCCATGCGCAAAGAATATGCAAACCTCTGGAAACTAATCGAGCCCTACGTCGTCGACGCGGGCCTCGAGCTGGTGGAGTTGCAATTTGGGCGTGAGCCAGAGGGTCAGATGCTGCGCCTTTTTATCGACTACCCCCAGGTTGCCAATCAGAACGAGGCCATGCCTCCTGAAGGCGCCGGTGAACCCTCCGAGCGCAAGGTAGGCTTCGAAGAGTGCGAACGGGTAAGCCGCGACGTATCAGCTGCCCTTGATGTGGCCGACGTGATCAAGGTCCATTATCGGTTCGAGGTGAGCTCGCCGGGCATTGAGCGTCCGGTCCGTAAAGAGCGAGATTTTCAGCGATTTTGTGGCCAAAAGGCTCGGATTCGCACCGAGGACGCGATAGATGGACGCCGCAATTTTGGCGGCGTTCTCCTTGACGCCCGCGATGGGGTTGTCGACATCGATTGTGACGGGGTTCGATGCCACGTCCCGATCGAGGCGATCACGCGCGCCCACCTTGTACCCGACTGGGATTTAGCCTTCTCGAAACCCCGGAAAGACACCCGCAACACTGTTGCGAAACACGGAAGGAAAGCATCATGAGCGATGCGACTGATCTCGGTCTAGTTCTAGACCAGGTCTCAAAGGACAAGAATATCGAGCGCCCCATCCTGGTGGATGCGCTTGAACAAGCCATCCTGATGGCGGGCAAACGAGCTTTCGGTGAAGACCGAGAGCTAGAGGCCAAGTTCAACGACGTGACGGGGCAGGTTGACCTGTTCCAGATCATCGTTGTCGCCGATCCCGTGAATGAGGCGGCCAAGGAAATTTCCATTCAGGAAGCCGACCAGTTCAAGCTCAACGCCGACGTCGGCGACGAGTTGCTCTTTCAGATTTTTTATCACGAAAAAGATCAATCAAGAGCTGAAGAACAGGACGGCAAGTACGGAGAATTGCTCAAGTTAAATCGAGCATGGAAAACCTTCGGGCGCATTGCTGCCCAGACCGCCAAGCAGGTCATTCTGCAGCGGGTTCGTGAAGCCGAGCGCGACAACGTCTTCAATCAATACAAGGACAAGCGGGGCGAGCTGGTTTCCGGCATCGTCCGTCGTTTCGAGCGCGGTTCGATCGTGATCGATCTGAACGGCACCGAAGCGGTTTTGCCAATTCGCGAGCAGGTTCCTCGTGAATCGTATCGCGCCGGCGACCGCATCGTGACCTACCTCGTGGACATTGATAAAGCCGCGCGGGGACCCCAGCTGATTGTGTCACGTGGCCACCGGGGGCTGCTCGAGAAGTTGTTCGAGATGGAAGTTCCCGAGATCTACGAACAGATCGTCCGCATCGAAGCTTCGGCCCGCGAGCCGGGCGCCCGTTCCAAGATAGCAGTCTCTTCCCGTGACAAGGACGTAGATGCCGTTGGCGCCTGCGTCGGTATGAAGGGCTCTCGCGTACAGGCTGTGGTGCAAGAGCTTCGCGGCGAGAAGATAGACATCGTTCCCTTCGATTCCGATCCGGCGCGCTTCGTATGCAATGCAATTGCACCCGCTCAGGTCACAAAGGTGTTGATTGATGCAGGATCGCACACGATGGAATTGGTCGTTCCGGACGACAAGTTGTCGCTTGCCATCGGCAAGAAGGGTCAGAACGTTCGATTGGCCTCTCAGCTGACGGGTTGGCGCATCGACATCCATTCTGAAACGAAAATGCGTGAGGCCGAGTCCCGTGCCCGTGCTTCGCTCGGTGCCATCGAAGGTGTGGGTGCCGACGGTGCAGAAGCATTGTTCCGAGATGGTTGGGGATCGGCGGCACAAATTGCCGGCGCATCGATAGCCGAATTGTCCTCGGTGCTCGGTTCTGAGGACAAGGCTCGCACCGTTCAGGTTGCAGCTCGAGCTGCGGCTGAAGTTGAAGCCGCGCAGGCTCGAGTGCTTGCCGCCTCGCGTCGTGTCGAGGAAGAGGCGGCTGCCATCGCGGCCGAGGTAGCACTCACCGCCGCGGCAAATGCCGCGCAACCGGGAGAGGCCGACCAAGCGTGAAAGAAATCGCTGCATCACGAGGGTCGGTTCCACAACGCACGTGCATCGCATGTCGGCGTTGTGGTCCCGCCGTCGAGATGCAAGGTTTCGTTTGTGTATTGGGCTCGGTTGTTCGACTCAACCGCCGAAATAGACCGGCGGGGCGGGGTGCCTGGCTTTGCCAGTCGGACCGTTGCTTCAAAACAGCTGTCGACCGAAAGGCCTTCGCAAGAGCTTTTCGGCAATCCGTGAATTTTTCTTCGATCGATGGTATTGGGATGCCAGATCGTTCCGGCCGCCAGACTGACAGGACGCAACAGGAAACATGAGGGTCTACGAACTCGCCAAAGAACTTGGGGTTCCCAACAAGGATCTCGTTGATAAGGTCCGTGGGCTGGGAATCCAGATCGCGAATCACATGTCGGCCATCGAGCCGGTGGATGTCGATCGCGTCCGGCACACGATGGTACGGGAACGTCAGAGCTCGCTTGAAGAAGTGCGTTTGAACGACACCGTTATCCGTCGCCGCTCAAAGGGGGCGGCAGTCGTGGTTTCCGCGGCGGCAGT
>JAYUPZ010000603.1:0-5831 GCA_043759805.1 Myxococcales bacterium
CGCACGCTCGGTGGCCGACGCCAGGCGCCTACTTCTTGGCGGCCTTATCCTTCTTCTTGGCCTGCTTCTCCTTGGTGGAGAGCTTCGGCTTGTTGCTGGTCGCTGTTTTAACTTGTCCCTTGGCCATGTGATTCTCCTTGGCCGCTTTGCGGCCGTGACAAGCAATTTACATCAGGTGCTAAGCGCTGTTCCACAACGACTTGCGGCGGGGCTTCACTTTTTTGCGGGTTCGCTAAAACGACGACGTATTGAAATCAAACGCCTGACCTTGCGAGTGCTCGACCGTCCCCTGGCCACCATAGGTCGAGGTGACGTACACAAAGTCGTATTCACTTTCATGGGCGATTGAAAATCCGTATTGCCGGATAGCGGGATCCTGGCTGCCATTGTCGTCGTTGTGAATGCCGATCATTTGCGTGGTCTTGAATACAAACAGGACCGGGTCAAAAGTGCGCGAGGGCGGCGTGGAGACGGATCCGAAGAAATCGCCAGTGCCTCGAATCGGACTGCCATTGAGAGGATCCAGGTTGGGATCCGTCGTGGTGTAGCTTTCGCAGAACTCGTTGTTGACACCGCAGTTTCCGTCGGGAGGTGTTTGTGTGTACCGAATGATGGTTCGCCCCCGTGTGGCGTCGCGCCATGGAACCGACACGATACCGAAGTAGCCAGCTTCGGTTCCCGAATTCCAGGTGATGCTCGAACTCAACCCGTTGGAATCATCATTCCAGGCGTGAATCTTGAACGTGTTCTGCGCCGTCTTGCTTTCGACGCCTGTGGCCTTGTACTTCGGATCGTTGTACTGGATGAGAAAGAGCATCGGATCAGAGTTTCCGATCGCATCAGCCGTCACCTTCACGATGTTCCCTGGCTTTCTGATCTTGATCCTCAAACGGATGCCGTTGTTCGACGGTTGCGTCGGGTTGTAAAAGGTCGACCAAACGTAGGATGGAGCAGGAAATCCGGATTCGTAATTCGACACGTTTGGTGGGACCAGCTCGGACCTTGGCAACTCAATGTCGTCCCCGGTTGCCAGACCAAAACGCTCCTGCGCCGAACGAACCGCCTTGTCTCGATCAAGCGTCCGATCGGCCTTGATCCGCTTGATTGCCTCCACATATTCGGCGGGGGGCGCCAGGGATGCCGCAGTGGCTTCGGCATTGGAGATATCGACGGAATCCTCGATAGGAACGCCGTCGCATCCCATCAGGCCCAGGAACGGAATCAACCAGCGAGTGTGTTTCATGTCCTGCTGACAGGGAAAATCCGACTCGGTCGCACATTTTTGCCGCGAAGTCGTACGAGCCAGACTGCAGGGGTGCAATACTGCCCTCCCATGTTCAACGCATCGAGACTATTGGCTCTGGTTCTACCCATCCTCTGCGCCGCCCCGGCTTTTGCCGACGACAAGGCACCTGCACCCAAGGCCGAAAAGTGGGTCTCGCTTTTCAACGGCAAGGACATGAAGGGCTGGACCCCAAAATTCACGGGTTCAAAACTGGGTGTGAATTACCGGGAAACCTTCCGGGTCGAGGATGGCGTCCTCAAAGTTTCGTATGACAAATGGGACAAGTTCAGCGGCGAGTTTGGCCACCTGTTTTACAAGAAGCCTTTTGCCAACTACCGCCTGCGGGTCGAATACCGCTTCGTCGGCGAACAGGTCAAGGATGGCCCCGGCTGGGCTTTCCGCAACGCAGGCGCCATGTTGCACTGCCCTGCCCCGAAAACGATGGACGTGAAGCAGGAGTTTCCGGTTTCCATTGAGGTCCAGTTTCTGGGCGGTAGAGAAACCGGCGAACGCAGCACAGGCAATCTCTGCACGCCCTCGACCCACGTGGTGATGCATGGACAGTTGCACAAGGAACATTGTACAAATTCGTCATCGAAGACTTTCCGTGGCGACCAGTGGGTCACCGTTGAGATCGAGGTACGGGGCTCCTCGTTCAAGCACTTCGTCAACGGCGACGAGGTCATGTCGTACGACGGCGCTCAGTTTGACGACTCGGATGCGCCCGCGCAAAAACACCTGAAAAAGCTGAAGAAGGGGCAGTCGCGCGAGATCAAGTCGGGGTACATCGCGCTGCAGGCCGAGACCCACCCGCTTGAGTATCGCAAGGTCGAGATCCTGCAGCTTTTGCCCTGATCGCTTGCAGATTGTTAATGCACCCTTGCGAATGACGGTCGTGCCCGGTTAACCTCGGCGTCCCATGACCAAGGCATTCACGCAGTATTTCAAGAACATCCCGGATATTCGTTACGAAGGGCCGGACTCGGACAACCCCTTCGCTTACCGATATTTCGACAGCAAGGCGAAGATCCTCGGCAAGCCCATGAAAGACTGGATGCGCAATGCCGTGTGCTACTGGCACACCTTTCGTGGCACAGCGCTCGACATCTTCGGACCAGGCACGCTCTTCCGGCCCTGGGAAGACGGAAGCAACTCGCTGGAGATGGCGTTGAAGCGCACCGAGGTGGTGTTCGATTTCATCACGAAGCTAGGCGTTGAGTACTACGCTTTCCACGATCGCGATGTTTCACCCGAAGGTGCAAACGTCAGCGAGACCAACAAGAACCTGTGGGCTGTTACAGAGAAGTTGAAGACGCTGCAGAAGGCAACCGGCGTCAAGCTATTGTGGGCCACGGCAAATATGTTTAGCCATCCGCGCTTCGCGCAAGGTGCGTCCACCAGTCCCAACGCCGATGTGTTTGCGTACTGCGCAAACTCGGTGAAGGAAATGCTTGATGTCTCGAAGTTCCTTGGCGGCGAAAACTACGTTTTCTGGGGTGGTCGTGAAGGCTACAACTCGCTGCTCAACACCAACATGGGACGCGAAGCCGATCACGCTGGCCGCTTTCTGCAAATGGCGGTTGATTACGCCAAGAAGATCGACTTCAAGGGCCCCTTCCTCATCGAGCCCAAGGCGTGCGAGCCCACCAAGCATCAGTATGATTTTGACAGCGCCACAGTGCTTGGGTTTTTGCGCAAGTACGGGCTTGAGAAACACTTCAAGCTCAACGTCGAGCAGAACCACGCGACGCTTGCCGGCCACGACTTCTGTCACGAACTGGCCGTTTGCGAGGCCAACGATGCGCTTGGGTCAATCGATTCCAATCGAGGCGACGTAATGAACGGATGGGACACCGATCAGTTTCCGAATGACTACCGCGAGACTGCCGAGGCCTGGACGATCATCTTGAAGAACAAGAAGGGTCTTGGCACAGGCGGTCTCAACTATGACGCCAAGGTTCGCCGCGACAGCCACGATGTGGAAGACATGTTCTTTGCCCACATCTGCGGGATCGACACGTGGGCGCGTGGCCTTCGTATCGCAGAGAAGATCATCAAGGATGGAAAGATGAGCGACTTCGTGGAAAAGCGTTACGCCAGCTACGACAAGGGCATCGGCCGCGATATCGAAAAAGGCAAGGCGACCTTCGAGTCGTTGCAGAAGTACATCGTCGGTAAGGGCGAGGTGGCCCCAACTGCCTCGGCTCGGCAGGAATACCTCGAGAACTTGCTCAACAAGTATTGCTAAAGTTGAACAACAACACCGGCGCCGAGGAGCCGCAAAACGATCGAGCCGACGACAGACGCTCACGTTGGGTTGCCCTCGGCCAGTCGGGCCTGCTCGGCGCGCTGGTGGGTGTTGTTTGTGGATCGGGGTCGGCGCTCTTTCTGTGGCTGCTCGATCACGCGACGGCGTTTCGGATCGAACACGAATCGATCATTTTTGCGCTACCGGCCGCAGGCGTCGTCATGGGATGGATTTACGAACGTTTCGGCGATTCCATCAAGGCGGGCAACAACCTGGTCATCGATACAATCCACGATGGTGGGCCGGAGGTTCCGGTCCGGATGGCGCCAATTGTGTTACTCGGCACGGTCTTGACCCACCTCTTCGGAGGAAGCGCAGGACGAGAGGGAACCGCCGTACAAATGGGGGCGAGCCTCACCGACTGGTTCTCCCATCGGTTTCGGGTGAGCAACGACGTTCGACGAGAGCTACTCATCGCTGGCGTTGCGGGTGGTTTTGGCTCGGTGTTTGGAACCCCCATCGCAGGCGCTGTTTTTGCGCTTGAGTTCATCGTGCGTGGCCGCATGCAGTATCACGCCCTCGCACCCGCCCTGATTGCGTCCATCGTCGGCGACATGACAACGCGAGCCCTCGGCATTACCCACACCCTCTACCCGGCGGCAGCTGCACTTCCTTTATCGCCGCTGCTGTTGGCTAAATGGCTCGTCTTTGCAGCGGGCGTCGCACTTGTGGCCAACGCCTTCATCGTGCTCACGCACGCCATCAAGCAGCGCAGCGAACAATTAGTACGACGGTTGCCGTTGCGGATGTTTCTCGGCGGATTGGTCGTCGTCGGGTTATGGCAACTTGTCGGGACAAGCGATTACCTCGGCCTTGGCGTACCCACGATCTTGCGATCGTTTGAAGATCCCAACCTGCCGCTTTACACGTTCGCGCTTAAACTCTTGTTCACTGCCGTGACACTCGGAGCCGGTTTTCTTGGTGGAGAGGTGACACCCCTCTTCTTCATTGGAGCAACGCTAGGGAGCGCACTTGCTCAACTTTTGGGCATCCCTGTCGCGATGGGCGCGGGCGTTGGACTTGCGGCAGTATTCGCTGCGGCGTCGAACACGCCGCTTGCGCTTTCGATCATGGCGATGGAACTGGTCGGTGCGCCGATTTTCCCGCACGCCGCTATCGTTTGTGTGTTTGCCTATTTGTTGTCAGGAAGGCGCAGTATTTACTCTGCACAGCGAAACATGCCGATGGTCGGCCGCTAGACATCGCCGGGGGCGCCCTCGCTCGTTGCGTAACACGAATCCAAGATTCCAATTTGTTTCGAGTTACGCAATATTGCCGGTCCCGAAACACGGACGAAATCAGCATCCGATACTTTCATTGGGTGGCCAACGGACCCTAACCCTTGCGAAAGAAACAATTCTCGATGCTAATGAATACGCGTGCGTTTCGTGGTGTTTACATCTCCGTAACCGCTCTCGCCTTGACGGCCGCCATGATTGCGTCCCCTGCAAAGGCCGCTGAAGACCCTCATCTATCCTCAAGCCCTGCAGACGCAGCCCTTGCACCCAAGCCGGCACCGCCTCCGTATTCTCTTCCATGGCAGCTGCGCCCGGTACTCGCCGTTAACGTCGTTCGATCGGATACATCGATCGCGATGTACAAGGATCCTGCAACCGACAAGTCAGGCTCGACGGTCGCGAGCACACTGCTCGTTTCCTACAAAGTCTTGCCGACCCTCGCGGCCATGGTGAGACTGGCGTATGTGACGGATTCTCCACCCGATTCGCCAACCGCCAAATCTGGAACGGCTCTCGTCAATCCGTTGGTCGGAGCGACCTACGCGGGTGCCATCGATGCCATTCGATGGAACGGATTCGCTGCGGTTGCGATTCCGGTGGGTCAGGGCGGCGGTGACAAGCCCGACCCTGCCACGGCAACCGCTGCAGCCAAGGGTATTCCAGCCCGCTCTGCCATGGACAATGCGATGTTCGCAGTGAATTACTTCACCGCAATAGGCGGCGGCAGCGTCGCTTACCTCGCACACAAGGCGACACTGCAAGCAGAAGTGACCTTGCTTCAGCTCTTCCGTGCACGCGGCCCCGAAACTGGAACCGATTCGTCACGAACCAATTTCACCGCAGGGTTGCATGCCGGATACAGCATCATCCCGATCGTCTCGGTTGGTGGCGAACTTCGCTACCAGCGCTGGCTGAGTGACGCTGCGCCGGTGAAAGCGAATCCTGACGCACGCGAAACGGTGACGATGGGAATCGGCCCGCGCTTTCACTTCAAGGTTGG
>JAYUPZ010000604.1:0-5816 GCA_043759805.1 Myxococcales bacterium
TGGGTATTTCGCTTTTCGGACTGTCGAGTCACCACGCGGTGCCCGTCGGCGTCGAAAAGGGCGTGGCTGGTTCCGAGGGCGACAACTACGGCATGTCGATCGCGTTGCGTCTATCCGCGGATCGTCGCGCGCCCATTTCGGACAGTGCTCGCGTCGAACAACACAATCTTTCGCGCGTAAAAACCGACTCACAGTTTATCGCACTCACCACCAACCTGCGCCGATCGCTTTCCGATCCGCACGTGGCAGGTCTGTTGTTCGACATTGACGACGTGGGCCTTGGGCTCGGACGGATCGAGGAACTCCGTGATCTAATCGCCGCACATCGGGCACGCGGCAAAAAGACCTTTGCCTATTTCACCAGTGCCAGCACGCGCACCTACTTCCTCGCAAGTGCCTGCGACCGCGTGATCATGCACCGGGCGGGGTCGTTGTATTTGAGCGGATTGGCATCGACCGTGACCTTCTTCAAGAACGCGCTCGATCGCATCGGCGTCGGCGTGGACCTCGTGCGTATTGCCGAATACAAGGGAGCGATGGAACCGTTCGTGAGAACAGATTTTTCTGAAGCGGTCGCCAAGAATGCCGACGACATGGTTGGCCACGCGTTCGAGCGGATTCTCGCGGCGATTTTGCAGGGACGTTCGAGTCACAATCTCACCGAGGCCGGACTGCGAATGCTTATCGATCGCGGCGTTTTTACGGCCGCCGAGGCGAAAACAGCCGGTCTCATCGACGACGTTCAGAATCGAACCGAAATCACCACCCTCAATGATCACCCCGTTGTGGATCCATCCTCGGCACCGACCCACCGCGATGCGTGGGCAGCCGCTCGAATTGCTGTCGTCATGATTGAAGGTCCAATCGTCGACGGCGAGACCAGCGCGTTGCCCTTTGCCGATGATCTTTCGACAGGCGCAAAAACCGTGGTCAAGAACCTCGACAGTGCCCGCGACGACGGCAGCGTTCGATCGGTGGTATTGCGCGTTAACAGCCCCGGTGGATCGGTAACCGCGAGCGACGAAATAGCCCGCGCCGTTTCACGCGTTCGAGCAGCAGGTAAGCCCGTCATTGTCTCGATGGGTGACGTTGCTGCCTCTGGTGGGTACTACGTTTCGGCGCCCGCTGATCTGATCTTTGCGCAACCTCTGTCGACCACCGGATCGATCGGGATCTATACGGCGCATGTCGATTTTGCGGCGCTCGCCGGAACCCTTGGCCTCGATTTTCAGACCATCAAACGTGGGGAAAAGGCCGATCACATGTCGCCTCACCGACCTTGGGATGACGACGATCGCGCGCAGGCGCAATCACACCTGCAGTCGCTCTACGAACTTTTCCTCGACACCGTCGTCGACGGACGCAAGGCTCAAAAGCTGGACCGGGCCAGCGTCGACAGGGTTGGTCGCGGTCTTGTTCTTGATGGCGAGCGGGCCATTGCGGAAAAGTTGGTCGACAAACCCGGCGGTTTCTGGGCAGCCATCGATGAATCCGTGCGGCGCTCAGGCATCCCCTTGGGCCCCGATGGCATCCCTGACCTTGAGATCTATCCGAATGGCGAGCGTCCAACGTTTGCAATCAGTGTGTCGCCCGCCCGTGTTCAAATATCCATTGGTGTCGACACCCTGCCGCCGATCGATGCGCCCCTGTCGACACTCATCGAGCAGGCCAAACAACGCATCGGCACGGATACCCTGAGCTGGGTGGCGGGGCTGTTGTCTGCTCCGAACGGATCGGGTTTGGCACTCTCGCCCTTTCTGTTCCGCGTGGACTGATGCAGATGGACGCTCAGGATTCCGCGAAATAGACGGCGTCGTAGGCACAGGTCGGATCGTCGCGCAACGGCTGAGGGTACTGCACGACCGTGCCTTCGTAGTTGCGAAGTACCCAACGGTCGCGCGCGCGCTCGATGACGTAGTCTGGACCCACGGGAATCTTGCCCATCCCACCGGGCGCGTCGATGACCAGGTGCGGAATGGCGAGACCCGAGATGTGACCGCGAAGCCCCGCTATCATCTCAAGGCCGGTTTCGACTGTGGTACGCATGTGCCCCGTACCTTCCGCCACGTCACCCTGAAATAGATAATAGGGGCGGACGCGAGAGCGCAAAAGCTCGGTAAAAAGCTTTCGCAACACACGGACCGAGGAGTTCACCCCTCGCAGCAACACTGTCTGATTGCCGATGGGCATTCCTGAATCCGCAAGTTTTTCGCAAGCGGCACGCGACAAAGCCGTGAGCTCCTTGGGATGGTTGAAATGGGTATTGATGAAGAGCGGATGATACCGCTTGAGCATCGCGCAAAGTTCATCGTCGATCCGCATCGGCAAAACCACGGGAACGCGGGTGCCAATGCGAATGATCTCCACGTGGGGAATTGCTCGCACAGCAGACAAAATCGATTCGAGCTTTTCGGTCGAAAGCGTCAGCGGATCCCCGCCCGAAATCAACACATCGCGAATGGCAGGCGTGGCCTGGATGTAGGCCACTGCACTGTCGAGGTCGGCTTTTGATACCGAAGACTCGTCCTGACCAACCAGGCGACGGCGGTTGCAGTGCCGACAGTAAATGGCGCAACGATCAAGGGCGAGCAACAAACATCGATCGGGATAGCGATGAAAAATGGCGGGAACCGGCCGGTGTGCATCTTCGCCGAGGGGATCAAGAAGTTCACCTGGCTCCACGTCGAGCTCGGCCATTCGGGGGACGACTTGCATCCTCACCGGGCAGGCGGGATGACGCCCATCCATCAACGATGCGTAGTAGGGCGTAATGCCGACGCGAAACTTTCCGGGCGCCGCTTGCATCGCGGCACGCTCGTCCTGTGTCAGATCAACCCTCGCCCCAATGGCCTCCACCGTGTCGAGTCGATTGCGCAACTGCCAGCGCCAATCGAGCCACTCGGGTGCGTCTGGATCGAGTGATCTCGAAACCTGTCTCCCGAGCCGCAGGGAAACAACCTTCGCGTTGTCCTCACATTCCATTCGAAGATTCGATTTCTGGAGCGTCCACCGAAACTTCCGCATCTGGCATTGGCAAATCCGCGTCCGGCAACACGACGGCAGCATCCGGCGTAACAACGCCTGCGTCCATCGTGACGACACCGCCGTCCTTGCCGCCCGTGACCGCGCCATCTGCTCTACCAGCGTCCCCGGTCATGATCAACATCCCACCATCATCGCGTGGTGTCATCGTGATGCCACCGTCGGCTCCCGACAAACCGCCCGTGAGCGCCACGACTATCCGATTCACCGATCCCTTGGTGAGCTTGGCCAAGGCATTGTCGACGGATTTTTGGGCGATCACATCGCCGTTTTCTGCGAGCGCCTTGATCGCAATGCCAACCGGTCCTTGCAGGTCTGGAGCGACCTGTATACTGAAACTGGTCGGCAACGCTATCGACTGCGCCTCACCCGGAACCTTGAAATTCCGACGGTCGGTACCAATCGACACGTCCACCTCCAGCTGGACAATGCCGCTGATGTTGTTGCCTACGACTTGAACTTCTATAATCGTATCACTTTCACCACATGACGCCACGGCGACCAATCCGGTGAATAGCAATGTTGCGAGCTTCGTGTTCGACATGATTTGCCCCTAAAACTTGTGATTGCCGAGTGCCGTTTTCGGAACGTCGGTTTCCTCACCACCAAAAATCAGAATGCCTCCTACGACAGCACCCGCAACGACAACGGCACCAATTCCCACCCAAACCCACGGAGACACACCCGAACTGCTTTCTTCGGGCACCGGAGTCGGCGCGTATACCAGAGATTCCACGGGCTCTCGCGGTGCGGGCGCATCGAGATTCGGCATGGCGGCAGGTGAATCATCCATGTCCACGAGCCCCGATTGATCCGGCGTTTTCTCGACAACAACCGGGGGAGGATTCGCAGGGGGCGCTACCACCACAAGTGGCGGTTTCGGTGGGGTCGGGACTGGCGCCGCGACCGCAACCGTTGGCGCTGGTTTGGCGAGGTCCGCAGCTTTGAGTTCCTCCACCCGCTTTTCAACCAGCGGTCGATTCGGCGCGGTGGGCATCTCGGCAAGGAATTGTTCGTAGTCCTTGATGGCCTCGCCGTTCTTGCCCAACTTTCGCAGGCACTCGGCCCGATTGAACAAGATGGCGGCATCTTTCAAGGTGCGATACGCCTTGGCATACAGAACGACGGCTTTCTCGCACTTGCCGTCAGCTGCGAGGGCACTGGCCTTGCGGGCAGCGACGCGCGCATCGCCCATCGAATCGCGGGCGTACACCGTCGCAGCATCGATCGGCAAACAGAAAAACCCAATCGCCCCGAGCAGCAATAAACGCCAAGACTTGTTCACTTTTTCTCCCCCAATTTCAGAACATGGCCAACCAGCGCCTGAATCTTGCGCGGGGTCAGTGCGTTGCCAAAGGCGGGCATCTGATTCTGTCCCGCCATGATTATCTGCCCGAGCCGTTCGGAGCCGAGCGCGACGATCTCCGGTGACGTGAGATCTTTGACCGGCATCGTTTGCACCATCGTGGGATCACCTTTGCCATTGGCGCCATGACATCGCAAACACATCTGATCGTACAGGTCAGCGGGCGAAACCTCGGTGATGGGTCCCGCCTCTTGCCGACAGGCGGTTACGAAGGGCGACCCCAGCAGGCCCAGACAGAGCAGGTACCTGCGGACTGATTTTCTCATTCGCCGTCGTTTCCAACTGCAAGAACCGGATGGGATGAGGTGGGCAGATAGATCTCACCACCCTTGGCCCTGAATTCTTCAGCCTTGGCCTGCAAACCGGCTGCAACATCATCGGCCTCAAGGGCAGCGGCATGATCGCGTACATCCTGCGTGATACGCATCGAGCAGAAATTCGGCCCACACATCGAACAGAAATGGGCGGTCTTTGCGCCATCCGCTGGCAACGTTTCATCGTGATAACTGCGTGCAGTCGGCGGATCGAGCGAAAGATGGAATTGGTCTTGCCATCGAAACTCAAAACGCGCCCGAGACAGCGCGTTGTCACGTTCCTGCGCCCCCGGGTGACCCTTGGCGAGATCGGCCGCATGCGCGGCAATCTTGTAGGCGATAACGCCCTGCTTCACGTCCTCGCGATTGGGCAAACCCAAGTGTTCCTTGGGCGTTACGTAGCACAACATTGCAGTTCCCCACCAGCCGATCATCGCGGCCCCGATGGCCGAGGTGATGTGATCGTACCCGGGGGCAATGTCGGTAACCAACGGCCCAAGTGTATAGAACGGGGCTTCGTGGCAAAGTGCCATTTGCTTGTCGACATTCTCCTTGATGAGATGCATCGGCACGTGACCGGGGCCCTCTATCATGACCTGAACATCGTGCTTCCAGGCTACCTTGGTCAATTCGCCCAGCGTTTCCAGTTCGCCGAACTGCGCGGCATCGTTGGCATCGGCGATGCACCCGGGACGGAGACCATCTCCGAGCGAGAACGACACATCGTACTTTTTCATGACTTCGCAGATCTTCTCGAAGCCGGTGTATAGAAAATTTTCTTTGTGATGCGCAAGGCACCATTTCGCCATGATCGAACCACCGCGCGAAACGATGCCGGTCACCCGCCTCGCGGTCAGCGGAACATAGCGAAGCAATACGCCCGCATGAATGGTGAAGTAATCGACACCCTGCTCGGCCTGTTCGACAAGCGTGTCGATGAACATGTCGAGGGTTAGATCCTCGACCTTGCCGTTCACCTTCTCGAGGCACTGGTAGATCGGCACCGTGCCGATCGGGACGGGGGCGTTGCGCATGATCCATTCGCGGGTGGCGTGGATGTTTGCGCCCGTCGACAGATCCATCACGGTGTCGGC
>JAYUPZ010000605.1:0-2739 GCA_043759805.1 Myxococcales bacterium
CCCCACCACCACGGTCAGCGTTCAATCGAGTTACCGGGGTCCCAGCATCCAGGTCGGAGGATCGACCTACAACTACTTCACCCCGAGTGCGGAATATTACAACGGAGCCCCGCCACCTCCGATTGAGGTTGCTGATTGTGCAGCGGGTTTGTGCAGTGCCAAATGTGGCGCGCGGTGGGACACAAGCCTTTCGCCAATGATCAATCCCCTTCAGTCGTCGGCCCAAGCGCAAACCGGTGCCTTGCAAATGCTGGACTGGATGCGCAAAGCCAAGGAAGGAGGCCTCGTGACCTTCGGTGGTACGCCAAGCGGCTGTTCACTGGAGAACGCGGTTTCGCGAACCATCAACACAAGTGCCTACCAATATATGAGCCAGGTGACGACCGACGACGAGAAAAAATGTCGCCTCAACTACGTCATGTTGATCACAGACGGTGAAGCCAATGGACCCGGCGATACCGGCTGCACGGCAAATGCGTGTTCGGCGGCCGATCCAGAGGCCGCGGGCTGCACCTGCCGCGCGGTTTTGTCAGCGTGGCACCTGAAAAAGAACCTTGGTGTGAAAACCTTCGTGGTGGCGTTCTCGAGCGACGCATCACTGGGTGTGGCGCGCACGATCAACGACAACATCGCAAAGGCGGGCGGAACTGACTTCTACGATGACAACATCGCGCCCTACGCTTATCTGGCCAACAACGAGGTCGAGCTGGCCAGGGTTTTGAACGATGCAGTTTTGTCTGCCGTTCGCGGCAGCTATTCAACTTCGCCCGCGACTTCGTCGTCTGGCACACAGCTCACCCGATCCATACAGGCCGGCAAATACGCGCTGGACGCGCGGGTTGATTTTCCCTCGTGGGATGGCCATCTCCTTGCGTATGACATTACGGTCAATCCACCGGTGCTTGCCTGGGATGCCAACGAAAAGCTGCGCCGAATGAACTGGTGGGACCGCCGGATCTACGTGGGTTCGCGGGACGGCAACTCAATACGGGTAGACATCAACCCCATCACGAAGGAAGTCAACAACAAGAACGTGCTGTTCCGGTTGGGTCTTGGCAGCAACGAAAACGAAGCCGCCGACATGATTCGTTTTGCAATGGGCGATCCTGCTTACGGAAATCCCAACGTGTTGGGAGCCATGATCAACTCGACGCCGATCGATGTGGCTGGACCCGGCAACAGCCCGCTTCCGGGTGGCAAGGACTTCTACGAGACCAACAAGACGCGCCCAGGCTTGACCTATGTCGGTGCATCCGATGGCATGTTGCACGCTTTCTTTACGAATGACACACCGGTCGCAGGCCAGGTGCATGAGGCAGGCAGCGAAGCCTTTGCTTACATTCCGCCGAGCATGCTGGCGACGGTGGCCCGGCTGTATGCCCTGGGTGGACAGCCGGTCGATCCCCGAAAGCATGTCTTCGGCTTGGCAAATTCGCCCAAGGTCAAGAACCTTTGTGTTGCGAATTGCGACGACGCCGTGACGGCGATCTGGAAAACCTACCTCATCATGAACGAAGGGTTTGGTGGCACTGGCATTTTTATGCTGGACATCACGAGTCCAGTGGGCGAAAGCGGGTTCTCGGAGCCTCCGATACAACCCGTCTGGCATTCGGATGATCCGGCAAACGCCGCACAGTATGCCAGCGTGGTCGGGCACAGTATTTCTGTGCCGGGGTTCTTCTATAACAAAACGCCCACTCTGGACGACTACCGATTGGTGTTTGCTTCGGGATACAAACTCCCCACTGGGGCGTCGGGCCAGGGCCGCAATGTGGTCGTGGCGGAAGCCAGAAGCGGTCGGATTGTCGACACCGAGGCAGTTTCACCGGCAGGCGGATGTTCGCAAACTTTCACGATGCTTGCCGATGCGGCCACGGAAAAAGACTATTACGAAACGGGCTCGCAAAAACTGCGGCGTGCCTACGTCGGCGACACCTGGGGCAAATTGTGGGAATACGATGGCACCACCCTTTCCGCAACGCAGTCGCTGGGATGCGAACACCCCATCCATTTTTCCCCAACAATCATCCAGCTGGACCGGGATGATTCTGCCAACAACCCGGGGCAGACCTTCATTGTGCAGGTGACGAACTCGAATCTGGATGTGAACACGGAAGCCTTGCCGCCTTCGAGGGTCGTAATCATGAAACGCAAGGCGGATGATCAGGGCAGTGTTGCGCTTGACACCACCTTTGGCAACGGAGGCCAAATGGTTTTGAACGCGGGCACGAGCGACATATGCGCTGTGACCGATCCCGAAGGCGGCGGGTGTCTGCTCCAAATGCCGGCGCGGGCACGTCCCATGGGAACACCCATCGGAATTCTCAAGGCCAACGGAACCGGTTTTCAATTTCTGACAACGTGGTACGCAACCGATGTCGCAGGGTGTACGAAGGGTACGACGTGGTTGACGCTGCACCAGGTCGTCAACAACGACATGACGCAGATTCAAGGCCTGAAGATCGGCGATGAGCCTGTTTCCGGGCCAGTGATAGCGGGTGGCCGCATCTTTGTGGTGGGCAGCAACGGCGCCGTTAATATCACGGGTGATCTGAACGCGAGCTATACGCCGGGCATCGCGTCACCCACTGCGAACGTGGGCGTGGGTATTTTTGATCTTCTGAGCTGGACCGAAGTGGAGTAAGATGGGGACGGTCGATCGAATTTGTCCCCTATTACCGAGGTGTAATTGATGTCGAAATGCAATTGGGTGATGTCGGTGTGCGCGCTGACTGTGGT
>JAYUPZ010000606.1:0-2736 GCA_043759805.1 Myxococcales bacterium
CACAAGACACCAAAGTTGTTTTCGATAGCCTCAAGCCGTCCCGGCACGCCCGCGAGCGTCGCAACACCGGCGACGATCGCGTCAGCGGAAAGACCTTGCGCGATACCAAGGCCCACCGAGACGATCAAATTCGACACGTTAAAGTCACCCACCAGGTGCGACTCGATCTCCAAACGCCCAAGCGGTGTCCGCAAAGTAAGGGAAAGCCCCTCGGCGTCAAGATGGCGAGCGAGAACCGCCACGTCGGCATCGGGCTGATTTGACTGCGACAAACGCAGCACACGGCCCCGCACGCGCGGCAGCATTCTCCGGCCATCTTCCCTGTCGATTTGAAGAACCGCCGTTCCGTCGGGCTCCAACAACTCTTCAAAGAGAGTTGCCTTGGCGTCGAAATAGGCCTCCATCGTTCCGTGATAGTCGAGGTGATCTTGCGTGACGTTGGTCAACGCGGCCGCACGGAAGCGACATCCCGACAGGCGATGTTGTACGAGAGCGTGAGACGAAGCCTCGAGAACAGCATCACAGCATCCCGCCCCCACCATCCGCTCGAAAAGTTGGTGGAGCGCGAGAGATCCCGGCGTGGTCAGCGGCGCCTCCTCACTGATGCCAGCATAACGATAAACGACCGTGCCCACCATTCCCGGTGGCCGACCCGCCGCCGCCAACATCGATTCCACCACGTGAGCCGTGGTGGTTTTGCCGTTGGTTCCCGTCACGGCGGTCAGAGAAAGTCGCGCTCCCGCAGGATAATTAGCGCGCGCAAGACGCGCCAGCGCCCATCGAGGGTCGGCGACACCCACATACTTTGCGCCTGCCGCGCGCACCTGCGACGCCAGACCCGCATCATTCGCCGCAACCACGACCGCTGCACCACGCGCCAATGCGTCGGCCACAAATTTCCGGCCATCGTCCGCAACACCAGAAACCGCGACGAAGACATCGTCCCGCTCTACCTTGCGCGAATCGTCGCACACGTTGCCAAGGGTAACCGGGAAAGAGGGATCGACCCTCAGCCCGAGGGCCTCTTGAAAAGCTTCCATCGTGATTCCCACTAGCGCCCCCCGAGGGCAAACGTCACGTCCACCTTCGTCCCGGCCAAAACTTCGCTGTCGGGTGCAACGGATTGCGCCACCGCAACGCCACTGCCGACCACGTTCAACTCGACGTGCATGGCGCCCGCGCGGGCAATGGCCTTGCCCACACTCATTCCCGAGAAGTCCGGTATGGGTACGAGATCCACCTGCGGCGCTTCGGGCGACTCGGAATCGATGGGAAAGAATTCTTCGGCCGATACCATCACGATGGTGGAACCCAACGCTTCCGGAACATCCACTGCAGCAATCGCAACACCAGAGGGCCCGATGGTTTCTTCAACCGCCTCCGCAGCCACCGCCTGCGTCGGCGGAACGTTCAGGTACTGCAACGCCGCCTGCGCGATCTCTTTAAACACGGGAGCCGCGACCTTACCTCCAAGGTGGATCGGATTGGGCTCGTCAATGAAGACACCAATCACGAAGCGAGGCTCATCGGCCGGCGCAAATCCCACGAACGAGGCCAGCCAGCGATCGGGATCGTAGGCGCCGCCCGATACCTTTTGCGCAGTGCCGGTTTTTCCCGCCACGCGGTAACCCGGCACTGCAGCCAAACGCGCCGTACCCTGTGGCGTGGGAACTCCAGCCATCACCTCGATAAGCGTTGCAGCGGCGCGAGGTGACATCACCCTTTGTCCCTCGGGTGCTTTTTCGCTGAGCAATTCGACGCTTCCATCCGGATGTCGAACCGAAAGACCGATTCGAGGCGTCCGATAGACACCACCGGCCGCCACTGCCGCAAAACCCGCCGTGATCTGTAACGGCGTTGCGGTCAAGCCCTGCCCGAACGCCACGGTGGCATGTCCTATCTCACCCCACCGTTCGACCGGGCGCAAAATCCCTGATCGTTCACCGGGCAAGGTCACACCCGTTCGCTGGCCAAAACCGAAACGTCTGAGATAGGTCGAAAGGACCTCGCGTGAACTCTGCCGCGCGATCTTTACCGTGCAAATGTTGCTCGACTGTTGGTACGCCTCGGTGGCCGTCACCACACCCAGAGGATGCGTGTCACGAATCATGTACTTTCCGAACTTCCAGCGCCCATTTTCACAATCGAAAACCCGCGTGGGCAAAAGCCCCCCAGCATCGAACGCCGCTGCGAACGTGAAAGTCTTCATGGTCGAGCCGGGCTCGAAGGTATCTGTGATCGCGCGATTGCGAGCGCCCTTACCAACCGCAGTCGCGGGCTGATTGGGGTTGAAATCCGGCAGATCCGCCATTGCCAGGATATCGCCCGTGCGAGGATCAAGTACGACGGCAGTGGCGGCCTGCGCGTTGTGTTCCTTCATCGCTTTTTCGAGCGCCGCGCGGGTCACGTGGCTCAGATACGCATCGAGTGACAACGTCACATCCAGCCCGGACACACCCGATGTATCGTCAATGCCGTCGAGCAACAACTCGCGACCCAGGGCGTCCTTGACCCCTCGAAGCGTCGCCGTCTTGCCACGCAAGTATTTGTCGTACGAAAGCTCGACACCTTCGAGTCCGCGACCATCGGACCCGGCATATCCGATCACGGTCGATGCCACAGCACGCAGCGGATAAAAACGGCGGGGTTCAGGACGGAACCCGATTCCAGGCAAGCCGAGCGCTCGAACCGCCTCGGCCTCAACGGGCGTCACGCGACGTTTTAACCACGAGAAAT
>JAYUPZ010000607.1:0-5790 GCA_043759805.1 Myxococcales bacterium
CCGGGTCCCAATCTTTATGATTGACTTCGGTCGTAAGTTTATGCAAGATATCAGTCATTAAATGAAAGTACCGCTGCACATCGTCAAGGCGCGTCGGGCGGAACTCGCCGATCTGCTGCGACGTCATCAGTATCTGCCGCTTGCCGAGGTGTGTACCCGTCTGCGCGTGAGCGAGGCCACCGCCCGCCGGGATCTGTCGGCGCTGCAGCAAGAGCGCGCCATCACCCGGACGCACGGTGGCGCCATCTACGAATACAACCAAAGCTTTCCGTCCTTTCAAGAACGACGCGACCAACAATCGTCACACAAACAACGGATCGCCGAGGCCGCTTACAAGCTCATCAAACCGACCGATGTGATCTGGCTTGATGGTGGAACCACCTGCTACGCCATCGCGTCGTTGTTGGCGACAAAACCGGTGGGACCGCTGACCGTCGTGACCAACAACCTTCCTGCCGCCGAAAGACTGGCCGACAACGATGATGTCGCGGTGCACATTTCGGGTGGACAGTATTTTCGTCGCAGCGGGCTGCTTGTCCCGGGCAAGGCGCTTGACGGATTGCGCGCCTGGAATTTTGACCTCGCCTTTCTCGGCGCCGAGGGCCTAACCCCCGAAGGGTTGTGGAACTCGATAGCCGACGTCGTGAACATGCAACGCGCGGTTGCGGCCTGCGCAAGGCGCGCGATCTACTGCATCGACTCGACCAAAATCGGCAAACGCGCCGAAGCCTTCCTCGCGCCCATCGCCGAGGTCGAGCACCTGCTTTCCGATGCCCCGTTGTCGGCTTTGAAATCGGCACGCATCCGCATGGGTGCGCGTCGCCTCATCGCTGCATGACACAGAACCTTTGCGAGAATAACGAAACCATCAAGGAGACACCCGTGAGCAACGAATCCGCCAACAAGCCCTATCCGCAGTGGGACGACGCCAAGGCCGCAAAGCTGGATCCCGTCGAGAAACTAATCTACCGCTCGAACCTTCTCGGTTCCGATCAGCGGGTAACCAACACGGGCGGTGGCAACACGTCGGCCAAGATTATCGAGAAGGATCCCATCACCGGCGAAGATACCGAGGTGTTGTGGGTCAAGGGCTCGGGCGGCGATCTGCGCACGTCCAAGAAAGCAAACTTCTCGTCGCTCTATCAGAAGAAGGTCATCGGCCTGCAAGAAGTTTATGCCCGCATGGGCGAGCGTGGCGTCAAGACGCCGGCCGAGGACGCAATGGTCGACATGTATCGCCATTGCACCTTCAATCTGAACCCCCGGGCGACTTCGATCGACACGCCGTTGCACTCGTTTGTGCCAGCAAAGCAGGTCGATCACATGCACCCGAACTCGGTCATCTCGGTTGCGGCAGCCAAGGATCAAATCAAGTTGACCCAGGAAGTGTTCGGTGGCGACCTCGTCTATTTGCCGTGGATTCGTCCCGGATTTGAACTCGGTCTCGCACTCGGTCAGGCAGCCCGGGACAATCCCAAGGCCAAGGGCGTTTTGATGGGCCAACACGGTGTCATCAACTGGACTGACGATGACAAGTCGTGCTACGAATTGTCGATCTCACTCATCAAGCGAGCCGACGATTACATCAACAAGTGCGACAAGGGTGCCAAGACCTTTGGTGGCCAAAAGGTTGCACCGCTTGCACAGGAAAAGCGCAACGAGGTCTTCACCTCGGTATTGCCTTTCATTCGAGGGCAAATCACCTTTAAAGGCCAACGTCTGATTGGCACCGTCGAGGACAACGCAAACATTCTGCGTTTTGTTTGCTCGAACGATGCCCGTCGTCTCGCTGAACTCGGAACCTCGTGTCCCGATCACTTCCTGCGCACGAAAATCAAACCCCTTCTGGTTGACTGGGATCCGGCATTGGGCGATCTCGCAGCATTGCGAACCGCACTCACAACCGGCCTCAAGAAATACCGCGAGGACTACGCGGCGTACTACGAGCGTTGCAAGCGTCCGGGCTCACCGGCGATGCGCAATCCGAATCCATCGATCGTTCTCATTCCCGGCGTCGGCATGATTGCCTGGGGCAAGGACAAATCGGAAAGTCGCGTATCGGCCGAGTTTTACAATTGCGCCGTTGAAGTGATGCGCGGAGCCGAGGCGATGAGCGAGTACATCGCGTTGCCGGAACAGGAAGCCTTCGACATCGAATACTGGGCGCTTGAAGAGGCGAAGTTGCGTCGCATGCCGCCCGAGGTCGAGCTGTCTCGCAAGATTGTCGCCGTGGTGGGTGCTGGCAGCGGTATCGGCAAAGAGGTGGCCGCGCGCCTTATGAGAGATGGTGCCACCGTGGCATGCATCGACATGAAGCTCGAATCTGCGCAGGAAACCGCGAAGGAGCTCGAAGCCGTTTACGGTGTCGGCATCGGCGTTGCGGGCAGCGGCCTTTCCGGTGCAGGTCCTGTGATTGGGCTTGCGGCCGATGTCACGAACCGCGAAAGCATTCGCAGGGCGTTTGACCAGGTGTTGCTCGCTTACGGCGGCGTTGACAGCGTCGTCGTGACCGCAGGCATCTTCTGGCCTGCGGACAAGACCGGTCACATTCCGGACGACAAGTGGGCACTAACCTATGCCGTCAACGTGATGGGACCCTATCTGGTTGCGGACGAAGCCGCTCGCATCTGGAAGGATCAGGGTCTCGACGGCAGCCTCGTCATCACCACCTCGGTCAATGCCGCGGTGTCGAAGAAGGGCAGCATTGGGTATGACACCTCGAAGGCAGCCGCGAACCACCTGGTGCGCGAGTTGGCCGTCGAACTCGCACCCCACATCCGGGTTAATGCTGTCGCCCCCGCAACGGTCGTCAAGGGCAGCTCGATGTTCCCCCGCGATCGCGTGATCTCATCACTTGCGAAGTACAACATTGCGCACAACGAAAGCGAGACCACCGAAATCTTGCGTGATCGCCTGGCACAGTTCTACAGCGACCGAACGCTATTGCGTCAGCCGATTGAACCCGCAGATCAGGCCGAGGCCGTGTATCTGCTGGTCTCGAACCGTCTGCCCCGCACCACGGGTCAGGTGATCAACGTCGACGGTGGTCTCGTCGACGCCTTCCTGCGCTAGTGCGCTAAAGCGAAAACGCTCGCGGCAACAACGCGCCCAGGGTCGTCTCGACCTGGGCGCGTTTTGCTTTTGTATCACACGTCAGCACGATGCTCATATCGGCCGAGCCGAACTCAGAAAGGACCTGCCGACAGGCACCACACGGGCTGGCGGGCGGGTCGGTGCTTGTGACGATGGCCACCGCACGCAACGATTTCGCTCCGGCCGCGACGGCGGCGGCCACGGCATTTCGCTCTGCACACACCGTCAAACCGTACGACGCGTTCTCCACGTTGCAGCCAACGTGAATGCGCCCTTTTTCGTCCATCACAGCCGCGCCAACCTTGAATTTGGAATACGGGGCGTGCGCTTTCTTGCGGACCTGCTTCGCCGCTGACACCAGGCGCTGCATCAGGCGCCATCTCGCGAGGAAAGCCGATTCAACGTGGCCACGATGAGGCGGGTCATTCGACCGGCTCCGGCATTGGCCGCACGCGTGACTTCTTCGTGTGACAGCGGTGTCGCCTCGACGCCCGCTGCAGCGTTTGCGACGAGCGATAACCCCAAAACCTCGCACCCCGAATGGCGCGCGACGATGACTTCCCAGACGGTTGACATGCCGACAAGACCCGCACCGAGACCACGCAACATGCGAACCTCGGCGGGTGTTTCGTATTGCGGACCGGGAAGGCCCGCATACACGGCTTCACGCAAGGGGGTCTGTTGTTCAGACAGCGAAACCTCCGAGGCCAATCGCCGTAACGCGGGCGTGTAGACATCCGTCATGTCGACAAAGCGTGGACCGAGACGCTCATCGTTTTCACCGGTCAACGGCGAGCGACCGGTCAGATTCAGGTGATCCGAAATCAGCACCATCTCGCCCGTTTTCAGGGATGGATCGACGGCACCCGATACGTTGGTGATGATGATGGTACGAACGCCCAGCGTGGCCGCAACGCGAATGCCGAAGCCGACTTCGTCGGGCGCGTAGCCTTCATACCCGTGAACCCGCCCACAAAGGATAAGGCACTTTTTTCCACCGACCGTCCCACAGGCGAGACGACCCGGATGTCCCGAGACGGTCGTCTCTGGGAATCCAGGCAAGGTGAAATAGGGGGCCGAGTGCGCACCGACGAGACAGTCCGCGACTGCAGCCAATCCTGATCCCAAAACGACAGCGACCTCGGCACCGCTTCCATCAAGCCGATCTGCAACGGCCGCCGCTGCTCCGTGAACCCGGTCGTAAAGTGATGCTGCTGTTTTCATGCCTGTTTGACATTATTCCCGAACCGCAACGCGCCGTCGAGCGCCGCGTGGGGGTCAGGATCGAATTACTTCGCGAACCAGCACGCGTTTCGGTGGCGGCTTGCTTGAAATCGCAAACGCCTGCTGCACAAGCGGCCTCGCCTCTGCGAAACGACGATCGTCATCGTGATACACAGTGCAAAGAGGCATCTTGTTTTCAATGCGCGTACCCGGTGCAACATGAAGGGTAATCCCAACACCGTGGCGCACGCGATCCGATTTTTGCATTCGTCCGGCACCCAGTAAGGTCGCCGCAACGCCAAGCGGACGCGCCGCAATCGTGTGCATCCATCCGGAACGATTCGCGCGCAACACCCAGGTTTTGGGGGCGAGAGGCAGCAAGTCAAAATCATCAACCACTCGCGGATCCCCCCCCTGCGCCTGCACGCCGAGGCGGAACCGTTCCAGCCCTTCGCCCGAGCGAATTGCAGACAATGCACGCGCGCTACCGTCCGCAATCGATCGTGCAACGCCCGCCATCAACAACATCTCGGCTGCCAGTCGCACAGTCAGCGCCTGCGTATCCGGCGGTCCCTCACCGCGCAAGATCTGAATCGCTTCACGCACCTCGGAGGCGTTGCCTATCTCGACCCCGAGCACCTGATCCATGTCGGTCAGCAACGCAACCGTGGGCAAACCATTTTTGCGTCCGAGGCGAACCAGGGTGCGAGCCAGCTCGCGCGTCGGCCCATCTTTACGCAAAAATGCGCCGTCGCCCATCTTCACATCCATCACAAGACCGTCTGCACCACCGGCGATCTTTTTCGAGAGGATCGAGGATGCGATGAGAGGGATCGACTCGACCGTCGCGGTCGCATCGCGCAAGGCATAAAGCACGCGATCCGCCGGTGCGATGCTCGGCGTTTGGCCCGCTATCACCCACCCCGCCCGCGACAGAGCCCGTACGTATTGTTTCGCCGATAGATCCACACGGAATCCCGGAATTGATTCGAGTTTGTCGAGCGTGCCTCCGGTATGACCGAGTGCACGTCCGGCCAGCATCGGAACCCCAACCCCACATGCGGCCACGATCGGTGCGAGGCATAACGAAAGATTGTCGCCGACGCCGCCAGTCGAGTGCTTGTCGATTTTTTTTCCCGGTACAGCATCGAGCGATAGTCGATCACCCGAGTCAATCATGCTGCGCAACCAGGCCGACAATTCCCTCGGTGAAAGACCCCGCCACACGACGGCCATCAACAGAGCCGCTAGCTGATATTCAGGCACCTCGTTGCGCGCGGCCCCCAGCACGATCGCCTCGATGGCGTCATCGGGCAACACCTCTCCATCCCGCTTGCTGGCAATCCAGCGCACGATGGAGGTTGTGGCGGCGTTCGACGTGCGTCGGGAACGGGTCGTGCTGCGAGGCTGGGCTGGCATGATTTCCGGCCATCATAAACCCGTGTTAAATTGTTGGTGTGAATGGCGTTTTTT
>JAYUPZ010000608.1:0-5770 GCA_043759805.1 Myxococcales bacterium
CGGTGGGTGAAACCGGCGTCAGATATTCGACCGCGCGAACCCGCTCGCCGTAGGGTGTTGTGCCAGTGGTCGGAAGTGTGTCGTTGACAGATGCCGGCGCTGATAGCCGCTGGCTCACGTAGGCCACGCCGGAAACTTCCTTGAGTGCGGCCAGCAGATCCGACATGGACGCGTAGCGATCATTCGGTGATTTCGCAAGACACGTCAACACCAGGGTTTCGAGTGCGGCGGGAATCGATGGATCGATGGATCGCAGGGAAGGCGGCGGCGTGTTGATGTGCATGACCACCAGTTCGCCAAACCCCTCGGAAAAGAAAGGCGGACGACCCACCGCCATTTCGTGCAGGATGACGCCGAGGGAATAGATATCGCTGCGAGCGTCGAGCTCTTTCGTAGCACGACACTGTTCAGGCGACATGTAGACAGGCGTCCCAATCAACATGCCGGAATTGGTCTTCACGGATGATCCCGGCGCCGCCACCTGAAGCTTGGCGATGCCGAAGTCGAGGACCTTGATGAACTCCCGGTTTACCTCGGGAAGATCCACGATGAACAGATTCTCGGGCTTCAGATCGCGATGGATGATCCCCTTGCGGTGAGCCGCTCCCACCGCCGACGCAATCTGCTGGCTGAACTCAAATAGCTGTGGGAGGGGCAGTCGGCCCTGGCGCCGGATACGGGCCGCCACCGATTCGCCCTCAAGCAGCTCCATCACGAGGTAGGGGGTGCCATCCTCCGTGGTTCCGGAATCCAGGATCTCGATCAAATTGGGATGGCGGATCGCATTGGCAGCACGTGCCTCGTTCAGAAATCGGCCCAGCACCTGCGCATCGCGATCAAAACCCGTATGCAGAACCTTGATGGCGACTTTGCGTCCAATCTCGGGATGCTCGGCGAGGTAGACGGCGCCCATGCCGCCCTGCCCGAGGAGGCTCAAGATCCGATAATTCCCGAAACGCCGTCCAATCACGTCGGCCGGTAGAATAGCCCGGAGCGGGGTCGGTTGTCGCGCCAGTTTCGGGTATACAGAGTTCGATTCGCCATGCCTTCACCCCAAAAAGCCGACAAGAACGCCGACAAGAAAGCCGACAAGAAAGCCGACGACAAGGACCTCACCATTAGCTCCTGGAACGTCAACGGCCTTCGGGCGTGCTTCGGCAAAGGGTTTCTACCTTGGCTGAATAGCAGCGGCGGTCACGTGGTGGGCCTACAGGAGGTCCGGGCCTTCGCAAATCAGTTGCCGCTAGAACTGCAGGAGCCTCAGGATTGGAATCCGTATTACACCGCAGGCGTCCGCCCAGGTTATAGCGGCGTGGGCCTGCTTTGCCGCAATAAACCGGACGAGGTTGGCTCGGGCCTTGGAATCGCCGAGTTCGATGTGGAGGGACGTTTTCAGTGGTTGCGTTTCGGCAAGCTTGTCGTGGCGAACGGATACTTCCCGAAGGGCAGCGGCAAGGATCGGGATAACAGCCGCGTGCCGTACAAGTTAAAGTTCTACGAGGCTGTGTTCCGGTTCATCGAGGATCTGCGAAAGGCGGGAATGCGGGTGCTTGTAATGGGCGACTTCAACACCGCACACACCGAGATCGATCTGGCGCGCCCCGCGAGCAACCACGGTACAAGTGGATTCTTGCCGGAAGAGCGCGCAGCATTCAGCCGTTGGTGCAAGGCCGGGTGGGTGGATACTTTTCGCACGCTGCATCCTGAACCCGGGCACTACTCGTGGTGGAGCCAACGTCTTGGTGCAAGGGCACGCAACGTCGGCTGGCGCATCGACTATGTCCTTGCCTGTCCCGAGGCGATGCGCTTTGTAAAAAAGGCATTTATCTCACCAACGGTGCAGGGATCCGATCATTGCCCGGTCGGCGTCGTCGTGGATGGAAGCATCACCGGTTGATGACTTGACTACTTGATCGTCGGCTCGTTGACTGAAAACAAACCCGAGCCGGTTTCCGGCAAGATCACCGGGGGCGGCGTGGCATCGCGCTTGCCTGCTTCTCCGCTGCGCAAGATCGCGAGGCGATACAAGATCGGCGCCACGAGTTCATTGAGTGCGACCACGCCGAGGGTCAATGCGCCGGCGTCGGCACCAAACTCCGGGAACATCTTGGTGAACATCATAGATAGTGCAAGGGCGAGGCCCGCCTGCGGCAACAGGCCATAGCCTGCGTATTTTTGAACAGCCACGGGCGCTCCAGCGAGCTTTGCGCCGAGCTTGGTCCCCCAAAGCAAACCAATGCCACGGACACACACGTAGAGAACAGCGGGAATTCCCACGGTGTACAACACATCGAGGTGCAGGTTGGCTCCGGCGACCGCGAAGAAAAGTACATAAACCGGCAGCGACGACGCCTGGATCTGTTCATGCAGTTCGTCGCCAATGCGACTGATGTTGCGAATGAACAAACCGGCCGCAAGCGAAAGTAACAGCGGATCGAAGTGCAGGCGCTGACCGACCTCCGCGACAATAAAGGAAAGCGCGATGAGAAAGAGTCCTGCGCTCTTCCGAACCTTGCGCAGATAGAGTGCCAACAGAAATCCAACGACGACGCCCGCCGCTCCCGATCCCAGGATTTCCCACGCCAACATCCCCGCGGTTTCAAGTGGCGTCGACGCGCCATTGATCACAGCCTTCGCCAACGACGACGAAACCGCGAACAAGAAAATCACGACCAGATCGGCGATGACGACCACGCCCAGCACCACCTGCGCCACCGGGCCTTCGGTTCGCATTTCGTCGCGCAACGCCATCACCACCGCGGGCGATTGCGCCACCATGACCACGCCGAGGACGACGGCCGCCATCATGGCCTCTTTCGATGAGAGGTTTGCCATGAACGGCAACATGTCCTGTGTTGCGAATACAACGACAGCTAAAACCGCAGTGGTGCCAAGGACTGCCGTCACCGTGATCCAGAAGATCGTCTTCAGCAATGGGCGCATCGATCGCAGATCCATCTCAGTGCCTGCCGTCAGCGCAATCAGCGAGATCGCGACGCCATTGACGAGTTTAAGATTCTGGACCATCGGTTCGGAAATCAGACCCAACAACGATGGTCCCGCAAGGATGCCCGTTGCCAAATAGCCTGTCAGTTTGGGCAAATGCATCTGCTTGAAGAACCGCCCCATGAAATAGGCGGTTAGCAACAAAAATCCAAAACCCAGCGTGGTTCCGGCGCTGTCACCTGGAAGACCGACGTCGAAGGTTCGGGCCGCATGCATCAGTCCTGCCAGAGCGATGATGAGAACAAATTTCATGGGGCTCCCGTCGGTGAAGAGGGGACGACGGGCACTTCCGTTGCAGCAACCTGTCGACGTGAAAACCACTGCACGAAGATTTCAGTCAGCACGCCACCACCGAGAACCGCAGACACCATCGGTGAGATGGAGGTTCCTGGATGCAAGAGCTGCGCATTGATGACGATCGCGATGGCGAGGGTTCCAAGTGGTGCCAGACCCAGTGCATAGCGATCGGTAAGGCGAAGGTGCATCCCCTCGCGACCAAGCAAGATTGGACTTGTGGCAAACCATTTACCGGCCATACGTGCGAGCACGAAAACCGGCATCAACAACCATCCACGCCAGTCCCCGATGCGCCACAAGGCGCCGATGATGACCAGCGACAGGAGCAGGATGGGATGTTCAAGTCGCAGAAGCGTATCACGCAAACGGGCATGGTAGTCGCCCGGAAGATTCACAAGCAGGGCACCGGCCACAAACGCCACAACAACAGATGAAAGGTGCAGGTAGCCGGCGATGCCCGCAGCGAAGCTAATCGAGCCGAGTGACAAAACCAGGAATTCGGCGCTTGCCATTTGTTCCCGGGCTGCTCGGTACAGCATGGCGTAGATGAGCACGCCCAAGGTGACACCGAGTCCCACGGCCAACAGGAACCATGCGGTGCCGGGTAGATGCCAGGTGACGGTTTCGGCAGCGGGCCGGAAGTACGAATCAACGAGCGCGAGACCGGCAACGCCAACGAGTTCTTCAAGGCGAATGACTCGACCAATGACGCCCGAGCTTTCGGTCGACTTGACGAGGCGTGTGGCCGTTTTTGCGGTCATCGCTGCCGCTGCGCCCAGGATGATAGCGTCGCGGACGAACTGTGGCCAAAGCTGTGAAAAGGTTTCGGTACCACGGGATACAAGCGAAAGCACGATCGCGCAACTTGCAACCACGAAGGAAAATGGCAGCAAGGTGGACAGCAGGACAAGCGATCCGGTGCCCGGTGCCAGGTTGCGGAACAAACGTGCGTCGAAACGGAATCCCACCACGAAGCCGATCCAGCCGAGGCCCAGTCGCAACAGCGGTCCGAGTTCGGAAAGCACGCGATCGTTCAAGATGCCGATTGCAGGATGGCGGGCCACAAGCCCGAGAAGCACAAACGGAAATCCCGCAGCGATGACCTGAGATAAACCCAGCCGTTCTTCGAGTGCTCGTACGGTAGGATGCGCACCGAGGTAGGCGAGCGTCATCAAGGCGAGCAGGCCAAGGATCGTTTTGATGACGGTTGCAGGGCGATCGGGGGCGGCTGATGGCGCGACTGGGGTAGAGGGCGGGGCGGCGATTCCGCTGAGATTTGAGACTTCGGGGGCGAGGGTGACGGTCGAGATGGGCGGAGCGTCCGCGTCGATTGCTGCGTCGGATTCGAACACGGTCTCTGCGTTGGCTCCGGAATCGTACTGTGCAAACGCCACCGACGAGACCAGCAACGGGCTCGTAAGCAACAACGCCAGCAGCAGTCGCGGCGCATGCGAACGGTATGCGGTTACCTTCGTCGTCATCGTGGGGCAGCGCCAAATGCGGCGGCACTGAGTGTAGCGGGGCGCGACGTGTAGTCTACCCGATAGACAACTTCATGTGAGTGGGCCCGGATTGAGCCTGACAGACAATGTCAATCGTAGCTCAGCCCAAATCCAAGCGGGAACAAGCAATCTTCGGCGCCCACATCGGCTGCAAGGGGCACTTGCGCCATGTCACGAGGCCAGGCGTGGGGAAGTTTTCCAGTTGGCTTGAAATCTCCAAAAAGAACATCGGCGATGCCATCGCCTTCCGTGCCCGGCAACCAGGCCGCGATGAAGGCCTTTGCGTCATCTAATGCGTCGTTCAAGGTCAACGGTCGTCCCGACAGCAACACCACGACAACGGGTTTTCCGGTTTTCGCCAGCGCACTCAACAAGTCACGATCCTCTGCGGCGAGATCCAGGTTCGCACGGTCCCCCCCACCCTCGGCGTAGGGTTTCTCGCCGACGACCGCGACGATGATGTCGGCACTCGGTTCGATCTCACTTTTAACGGCAAGTGTCACCTCCACTTTGTCACCGCCACGTTTCTTGACGGCCTGGAATAATGACGTTCCCGGCGTGATGTCGCCCAACTTTCCGCGCCAGCTCACTGTCCAGCCCCCACACATGGCGCCTATGTCATCGGCGAAACGACCCGCGACTGCGATGTGCCGGTGCTTTTTGCCGAGCGGAAGTGTCTCGTCATGATTCTTCAACAACACGAGGCTCTCACGAACCGCCTGACGGGCAACCTTGCGATGCTCGGCACACCCAATCAGGGCATTGAGCGATCGGTCCGTCGCCGGTTTCTGCCACAGATTCATCGCGATCTTCTGCCGCAGGATCCGCAACACAGCGTCATCAATGCGCGCCATCGACACGTGGCCACCTTCGACCAGCTTTATCAACAAATCAATAAACACCCGGTACCGATTCGGTACCATCACCATGTCGATGCCGGCGTTGATGGCATGCGCGATACCCCG
>JAYUPZ010000609.1:0-12291 GCA_043759805.1 Myxococcales bacterium
GATCGAGACGGCAGAAGCCACGAGGTCGGAAACGCCACATTGCACCGGAGTCGCCTCACCCGAATGGATGTAGTTGCGCAGTGACCGGTACAAGTTGACCAGGCGTTGCGAACTTTCGATGGCACCTGCCATGCTGTCTTGCATATCCGCGTCGCCGCCGTTTTCAATCGTGGGGGCCAGATCCTCAACGCAGAGCTGGACATTCTGAACGAGCGATGCCAGTTCGTGGGTAATGGAGGCCGTCATGGCACCCAGGGTCGCCCGACGGTTCAAACCAAAAAGCTGTGCGCGCGCCACCGGGTCGGCGAGGGCCAATTTGATCACGTTTGGCGCGCCGTTGTCTCCCGACCAGCGGGCCGCGCGTTGAACAAGGAATACCGTTATCGCGTGACTGGTGGCACCAAATCCACTTGCGAGGGTTCGGATCTTGCCGTCGCTCGTCATAGCCTGATCAATCCGCCAGTCGCAACCATTGGATCCACCGCTCGGTTGCCCGAACCCAGCGAGGGTATGACTTTGTCCGTCCGCTATTATCGATACAGAAAGCCCGTGGACCTCTCGTATCATCCGCGCGCGATCGACCAAGATCTTCGAGATCTCTGCCAGACCCTCGGCTCTCGCGAATTGATCGTCGATCCCGGCTGTATCTAGCAAGCTGTCGAACGAGGCAGACATGTTGCGAATGCACTCGCGATGTTCCAGCGCCCGTCGCAAGGTCACATCGAGGGCGTCGTGCCACGGTTTTCCGATCTTGAATGGCGCTCCGAATCCCATGGTGGCCTTGCGGGCATCTTCGTCGAGATGGCCCGTCAACATGATCCGGATCGTCTCTGGATTGCACCGACGGGCAGCGTCTAAAACCTGCATACCGTTAATCCCCGGCATTCGCAGATCGGCGACCACCGCGTCGAAAGATGTTTGGCGCAAACGTTCAATCGCTTCTTTACCGCTCGATACCGCCTCGACGTCAAAGCTCGCTGCCAGCTCATCGTGTATCGATTCGAGGACGTCGATATCATCGTCGACAACCAATATTCGTTCACGCGGCATGGTTCTCCTTGGCGGGCAAGTGGATCTCGAAGCGGGCCCCGGTTTCGCTCGGGCAAAAATTCACGTCGCCACCGGACTGCCGCGCCAGGCGTCTTGCGGTGACGAGGCCGAGGCCGCTGCCCTCGGACCGGGTTGTCACAAACGGTTCGAAGAGGGCCTTGTGACGGTCGGGTGCAATGCCAACGCCGTTGTCGTGCAGGGCCACCGTGATGCCAGCGTCCGACGACACGGCCTCGATCTGCAACAGGCCTCCGGCGGGCATTGCCAGCACCGCGTTGTCGATGAGGTTCCAGAGAATATGTTGGAAATCAGCGGCGGATACCCATGCTGACATTCCGTCCGCAATGCGCGTGACGACCTTGATTCCGTTGAGGCGTGGCTCAAAGAGCGCAATTGCAATGTCTATCTCGCTTCGGAGGTGCAATGTTTCTGGCTCTGATGCGATGTTGCCGCTACGGTGGGCGCGCCTGACCGCCTGAATGATGGTCTCCATCCTCGAGGCGGTATCGGAACCGCGTTTCAAAAAACGCGAAGCGGCTTCTTTGAGCTCGTCCGAGCCCTTCTCGCCAATCAGGCGATCCAGTTGTCGGTGCGCACTGACGAGAGCGGCAAGCGGGTTATTCAGGCTGTGAGCGATGCCGGCCGAGAGTTCGCCGATGAGCGCACGCCGGCTGGCCTGCGATAGGCGTGTGCCCATCACCCTGAGTTCATGGTTTTTCTCTGCCAACTCGCGGTTTCGCAGCTCCAGATCGGAAACGGCTTTTTCCAGTTCCGAATGCGCCGAAAAAAGAGCGAGATGCTTGGAGATGAGTTCGCGTTCCAGCATCTGCCGCTCGGTGATGTCACGGGCGATGCATGCTGCAAGTGGTCCGGCGTTGCTGTGTTCGATATGTGCGACGGTCAACGCAACCGTGACCGGATAGCCATCGATTCGAGCGATGCCAATTTCGTCGTGCAAACCCTGACGCCCAATCACCCGCACGGCACGTTCCGCAGCATCGCAATCGTCGCTGGGTAGAAACAAACTGGCTGCGGGTTCGCCCACCATAACGGCCATGGACCTGCCAGTCAGATCCTCAAGCCGAATGTTGGCGCTCACGATGCGCATATCGGTACGCGATACGGCGAACGCCGCTTCGGAAGTGTGCTCGAAGAGCAACCCGAAGATTTTCCGATCAATGTCGCGGATCGGTTCCGCCGCGTGCGTTTGCATCCAGAACCTTGATTCGGCCGCGTGTGTCGTTTCTGTAGTCCTCTAATCCAGGCCGTCGCCCCGGGCGGGTGACAAACGAAAATTAACAAAATCGGGGGGGGGGGAATTGCCCGCAAAGGTCCTTCAGGAACGCCTCAGGAAAGACGATTTACTGGGGGCGGTGAGGAGTAGCCTAGGAGAGCACGAAGAGACCACACAGACCGATGGTCCGGTCCTGGAGCGCGGTCGATTGCGTTCGGACCGTCCCCGACTGGTGGTGATTGGGGGGATCGCCAAGGGTCAGCAATTTCCCATCGCGGACGACGGTGTCACGATTGGTCGCTCTACAGAAGCGACGGTGACGATTGAAGATCGTCGGCTGTCACGGGTGCACGCCCGCATCGTGACGACGCGGCCGGGTACCTGGATCCTCGAGGACCTCGACAGCAAAAACGGTACGATCGTTAACGGAGAAGCCGTCAAACGCAAGACGCTTTCCTACGGTGACGAGATTCGCATCGGCGACTCGGCATTGATCTTCACGCATCACAATCCAGTCGAAGAACAGATTTTTCAGCGCGAGCGAATGGAACTGCTGGGTCGACTCGGTGCAGGCGTTGCGCATGACTTCAACAACTTGCTGAGCGCTGCACGTGCAAGCATCGAGTTTCTGGATTCGCTTCCGCCCGATACTCGGATCGACGAACCCGACATTCTGGAATGCCGGCGCGACGCACTGAGCGCACTTTCGCAAGCCACGACCCTGTCTGCTCGTTTGCTGGGAATGAGTCGTCAACAGGCCTACGTTCTCGGTCGGGTGGACGTTGCGGATCTGTGTCGAGACGCCGTTGATCTTTTGAAACGCACCGTCACTCGATCGATTGCGATTGATTTGCAGGCCGAGTCGAAATTGTTCACGATGGGTGATCGTGGTCAGTTGCATCAGGTCATCATGAATTTGGGTGTCAATGCGCGTGACGCCATGCCTGCGGGCGGGAAATTGACTGTTTCTTGTCGACGGGGACTCGCCCGTGACTATCCGGTTTCCGGCCGAATCGATGGCGACATTGTGATCATGAGTGTTTCGGACACTGGTCTGGGCATGGACGAGGAAACCCGAAAAAATGCCTTTGATCCATTTTTCTCGACGAAGACGGACCGCGGCGGTACGGGCCTTGGGCTTGCCACCGTGCTTGAAATCGTAAAGTACCACGGTGGTTCGATTGACCTGCAAACCGAGATCGGCAAGGGAACGATGTTTCGCATCTTCCTGCCAGCGCAACAAGATGTCGTCGCAACGGGTCGTGAAACTTATGCTGAGCTACCGGCCCTTGATCGGGCTCGCAGCATCAGCTCGGAAGCCACGGTGCGAACGGTTCTTGTGGTGGACGACAATCCAGTGATGCGTCGAAGCCTGGCTCGTCTTTTAAAGGCGCAGGGTTTTGAAGCAACACTTGCGACCAACGGGCAGGAAGGCGTCGAAATGTTCAGCGAACATCGTCCCGATTTCGTGTTGCTCGATTTCGATCTGCCCATTTTGTCGGGAGCGAAAGTGTTTGAACGACTGCGAACACTCGACCCCGATATTCCAATCATTCTCATGTCGGGTCACGCGACCGTGACGATCGAGCGTATGTCGCAGTGGTTCGGTGATCCACCGCTATTTCTGCAAAAGCCCTATGGTGCACAGGATCTGCGCAATGCCATCGCCGAAGTTCTTTCTCGCAAAGGGCGGGGATGACTGCGCCCCCGGGCCAGGGCGGGACACAACCTGCAGCAGGACCCGAAAGCCTATTCGGCTGTCCGGTCGGGCCGTATCGAATCCGTTCGCTGCTCGGCGAGGGAGGCATGGGGGTGGTGTATCTAGCCGAGCATGAACTGATAGGTCGAAAAGCGGCCATCAAGATGTTGGCGGCAGATGTGGCGGGAGATTCGGAGGCCGTGTCACGTTTCTTCCTCGAAGCGCGCACGGTCAATCAAATAAGGCATCCCAATATTGTGGATGTGACGGATCTGGGACACCACAACACCCAGCCGTACATCGTGATGGAGTATCTTGAGGGCGAAACCTTGGCCGATCGCTTGAAGCGGGCCGGACCGATGGATCCAATCGTGGCATTGAAAGTCACGCGACAGGTGGCGTCTGCCCTTGGCGCGGTTCATGAACATGGACTGGTTCACCGCGATCTCAAGCCCGCCAACATTTTTATTTGCGCCCATCCCGACTATCCGGACTTCACCAAGGTGCTTGATTTCGGGATTGCCAAGCTTGTCTCGGTGCATGAAGACGTTGGTCACAAGACCCGCGCGGGCGCGCTGCTGGGGACACCGCAATACATGTCCCCCGAGCAGTGTTTAGGTCAACGCGATATTGATCCACGCAGCGACATCTACTCACTTGGTGTCGTTTTATACGCGATGCTCACGGGGAGGTTGCCGTTCGCCAATCGTCCCTTTGGCCAGTTGATCGTGGCGCACGTGATGGAGGTTCCTGCGCCGCCACATCAACTGAATCCAGCAATTGTTCCCGCGTTGAGTGCCCTTGTGATGAAAATGCTCGAAAAGCAGCGCGAAGCTCGACCTGCCAGCATGTTCGCTTTGCGTGATTCAATTGATTCCTTTCTGGGAATCGAACATGAAATTCCGGGCGTTCCGATCATGCCTCTCGACAGCGACGCCACCGGCCCCATCGGACTGGCGGCAGCCGCCTTTGCCGATGAAGGTCATACTGGCGAATTGCGGGCGCGGTTGCTGGCGGCCAACAGCGAAGCCACGGAGACCTCCGCAGGCAATTACCCCGACGATGATTTCGACACGGAAACATCAGGTTCGCCCGAACGGATTTCGAGCGTGATGGGTGGTCCAGTCCGTGGACTGCCCGATCACGCGATGCTCGTGGAGCGGGTGACCGACTTTATCGACGAACGTCTCGCCGCAGACAAGATACCCTTGCCGGTCCTGTCACGGGCATCGGCACAATGCCTCGAACTGATGCGCCTGCCCGGTTTTTCGTTTGCGGATCTTTCCGAGGCCATGGTGCGTGAGCCGAACCTCGCGCGCCGAATCGTTGCACAATCGAATCGCGTGGTGGGCATCGCGTCCACGCAACGCGTGGTAGGCATCGCGCAGGCGGTTCGCCGCATTGGCGCGGCGGGTATGCAGCGGACTTTGGTTGAAATGGCGGCCCGTCCGGCTTTCTGTCCGCCGAATTCTCGTTTTGTCCAGGCACTCAAGCGTCCCTGGCACCATGCGATCGCAACCGCCCTTTTGGCAGAACGCATAGGTTCAAATGCGCAACTGCCGCACCTGGAACCCATCACGGAATCGCTCTACATCGCGGGCCTGTTGCACTCTATTGGGCGTTGTGTCCTGGCGAATTTCCTCTTGACCAGTGAACGTCGAATCGCCCGGCGGTATGAATTGCCGCGTTTGCCCTGGGCCGCATTGCTTGATGCAGCGGACGCCGCATCGAATCGGGTTTCGGTTGCCGTGGCACGCGCATGGAACTTGCCCGAAGACGTGGTGGGCATGTTGGCTTCGTGCGGCCTGATTGGAGGTCGAACCGACAGTGGCGCCGCGGCTCCGTCCGCTGCGTTGGTCCTCCGCCTCGCACACGGGATCGCAATTCGCGAAGGATTCGTACTTCGCGACGAGGACAAAGTCGGAGTGTCGAGCGACATTCGCGCAAGCCGAATGAGCCTTGGCCTCGATGAATCCGGTATCGATCGAATGCTCTTCGATCTCCAGAATCACGTTGCGCGACTGGCACGCACGCGGGGCGAGTGAGTGACCGAGTAGTGGAACTACTGAACGACGAACTCGTTGAAATACAGATGGCTGATTGCCTCGCCACCGAGTGCCTTGTCAATGCGGGCGAGAATCGCTTCGCCAATCGTATTTTTGCCGCTTTCACCCAGGGTGTCGGCGACCGCCAAGCTTGACAGGTACCGCAAGATGTCATCGCGGATGGCAATTTTTCTGGTTTCCAATTTGGTTTTTGCCCCGTCGTTGCGCAGCTCCAGATCAAACTTCGCTTTGAGATAGCGGGCGCGCCCCTGTTCGTTCAGGTTCACGACGAAGGGATCGAGTGTAACCATGGGCTTGATCTCGGCTTCAGGGCCTGGCCCATGGTCTTTGGGCAGGGACTTCTCCACCTCGGTCAGCTTGTGGGAAAGACCCATTGTCTGAACAACGATAAAAGCCGAAACGGCGATGTTGACGATGCCCAAAATCATTCCGAGTTTGGAGCCACCCGCTTTGGGGGTACTTTCTGGTGTTTCGTCTTTTTTTTCTTCGGACATGGCAACCCGCTATACAAATAGAATCGTCGGGAATTCCGCGAACTTGAGAGGCACCGTGTTATCCGGCTGCGCTGAGCGGCGCTGCGATCGGTTCGGCAGCGCAAACGCGGTTTCGACCGGACTGCTTTGCGCGATACATCGCGGCGTCAGCGGCGGCAATGAGGGCCGGAATTGAAACCGTGCAACCTGCCCCGACAGTTGCGCAACCAAAGGACGCCGTCAATGGAATGGGTGTTCCGTCTTGCGTTTGAACGCTTAGCTGCGACACGCGTTCTCTTACCCGTTCTGCAACGATGAGGGCGCCCGGCGTTGGCGTTTCGGGCAAGACCACCACGAACTCTTCACCGCCCCAACGGGCCGGGAGATCGCGCGGGCGGAAGTTTTTCAAAAGAAGTCCACCGATGGCTTTCAAGACCGCATCGCCAGCAAGGTGCCCGTGGTTGTCGTTGACTTTTTTGAAGTGATCGATGTCCACGATGATAATGCTCAGAGGCGTTTTGGTGATGCGCGCCTTGGTCAACTCGTGTTCAATGAACGTCTCGAACCGAGTGCGATTGGCCAACCCCGTCAACAGATCGGTTACCGACTTTTCCTCTGCTTTTTCCGCCCGATCGGTCAGTGAAACCATCGTTTCGGTCATCTGGATTTCGGTCGAAACGGCCGACAACAGGAGGGCCTCGCGCGCTTCTTCCAGGATTTCGTCGATGGTTTCTTGCGAGTCCATTGGTGCTTCGAGCAGCGTGAACAACTCGCCCATCGTGTCGTGTACCCTGGAGAGTAGCTCGTCGAACTTGTCGTCCGTCAGGTTGAGAATCTTTGATGCGAATGCGCGTGCATGTCGCGTGGGCATTCCGCGATCCGGTGCAAGCCAAATGTCCGTCACATGATTTGCGGTTGCGACGATGCGCGAGAGTGTCACCACACTTGGATCCGACTTGTCGTCCGTGATTCCGAACTTGTGGCTGTGGGCGATGATCGTTGCGAACTGCGCCGGCAGTTTCCATTTTTCTGCCATCCATGCGCCCACTTCAGCGTGATCCGAGCCGAATAGCTCCGTTTCCTGTGCGCACAATTCGCCATGGTTGTGTATCGATTTTTCAAGGATGGCGCCGTACTCCGGTTCAATGGTTGCCAGGGTCAAGATGCCAATGTCCTGCATCAGCCCCGCCAAAAATGCTTCTTCCAGATCGCGAAATCCCACGAGGCTAGCGAGGTGTCGCGACACGAGCCCCGACAAAGCCGAACGTTTCCAATATGCACGAAACCAGGCCGTTTGACCCGCCTTGACCGTCCTTGAAAGCGTGAATGACAGCGCCATGGCGCGCAGGGAGTTAAGTCCGAGCATCGCAACGGCGTGTGATACGGTCTTAACTTTACGTTGAATGCCCAGCATGGGCGAGTTCGCCATCTTGAGAACCTTGGCGGAAAGGGCGGCGTCTGTGGTTATGGTTGAGACCACGTCGCGAACGTTGGGATCCGCCTTCTGACATTGCTCGAGCACCTTCATGGTGACAGCAGGCAACATGGGCATGTTTTTGGCCTGGGTGAGTCTCGTTTGCAGCGCTGGATCCATGACGTCTCGCCGCCAATGGATCGACATTTCCGTGTCAGTTCTTGAGAGCCGGAGGGCAATCCGGTGCTGCGCAACGCATTAACCGTGATCGTGACTTTTTCGCACATTTCCCGACGGCACAGGCGGCGCAACGATCCCGTCGTTCTTCATGCGTGCGGGATCGGCCACCGTGGCGACTGAACCCGCAGGATGCTGATACCACCCGTTTTTATCTGCGGTTTCAGCCGGCTCTCGCACCTTCAAGAGCGTGAACATACCGCCCATGTCGATATAACTGAAGGGTCCCGCTCCACCCCGCATTGGCAAGCTATTGGGCGGAATGTCCATTTCCATTTCAGCCATGTTCCCCATGCCGGACGTACCCATCGTCATGTATCGGGGTGCGACCCGATCCATGCGCGCGTCGAGCTTCGTGGTGTCCGCCCCGAGCATGGGCGGCAAACCGTGTCCCATCTGTGTCATCACGTGGTGGGTCATGTGGCAATGCATTGCCCAGTCGCCGAGTTCCTCCGGAACGAATTCGATGACGCGGGTGCTACCGGTGGGAATCAGAACGGTGGTGTCCGGATGTTGTGCCGATTCGGGAATGTATCCGCCATCGGTTGCCGTCGTTTTGAACCACAAGCCATGCAAGTGTATCGGGTGATGGTCCATCGGACTCAGGTTGCCGAATCGAATGCGAACCCGCTCACCCCGCCCGACCACGAGCGGTTCGGTAGCCGGGTAAGACTTGCTGTTGAAGGTCAGGACGTTGAAGTCTTTCATTTCGCTCGGATTCGGACGGCGCGCCCCGACATCAACGCGAAACTCGTGGGTCATCAGTGCAAAGTCTCGATCCACGCGCGGTCCGCGCGGACGCCGCGGATGAACGATGAGCATGCCCGTCATCCCGAGCGCGTTCTGGGTCATCTCGTCGAAGTGCGGATGGTACATGTACGTTCCCGGATGTCGCACCGTGAATTCGTACATGTACGTTTCACCCGATTCGATGGGCGCCTGCGTCAGCCCGGCCACGCCATCCATGCCATTCGGTAATACGATTCCGTGCCAGTGAACCGAAGTGGGTTCCGGCAAACGATTGCTGACATACAGGCGTAGTCTATCCCCCTCAATCACCTCGATTGTTGGACCCGGCGTGCTGCCATTGTATCCCCAGCAGAGAGCTGCAAGGCCCGGTGCAAATTCGTGGTCGACTTCCTCGGCCACGAGGTGCCCCACCTTGACACCGTTGACGACCCGTAGGGGCAAAGTAGACCCATTGGGCGTTAGGACGGCGATTTGTCCGCCGGGCGCGACGACAGGAGCTTTCGGGCCAACCGCTGTTGCCGCTCGAGCCTCGGCTTGTGAAACCCGCGTGACGATGGCAGCACCCACGGCAGAGCCACCCATGCCGAAAAAGTCGCGTCGATCCATTTCAGTGGCCTCCCTGGGATTCACTTGCACTGCCGAGGGTCATCACGTTCGCGCCACCACTTGGCGCAACCCGCTTGCCCGCGAGGATGGCCTCAAGTTCGGCGACCGCACTCCAGTATTCCCGCAGCGTTTCGACCTCAGCGAGTTTGACCTCAAGGGCTTCGCGCCTGGCTTGCAAGATATGGTAGATGCCGATCTGCATCGCGTTGTACTGCAAAAGGGTTTGATCGGTCACGCGCTCCTGGGCGGGGATGATGATTTGCTGATAGTGGCGGGCCCGGGCGTGCGACGATTCGATTCTGAGGCGAGCTTCGCGGGCAGCCGAGCGCAGATCAATTGCCATGCCGTGGTACCGTTCCATCAGCGCGTCAAATTCTGCTTCGAGTGCCGCCGTTGTTCCCTGTCGTCGATTGAAAAGCGGAACGCCGACACTCACGCCCGCTCCAAAGGCCCAGTCTGGATCGCCCGTCCCCGTTGTTTCCGCCTCGGGATTCCCCCTCAGCGCGTGGACATCGACCGCGATGTCTGGAATCCAGCCTGCGGAACGAGCAACGCCCGTTCGGCGTGCAAGGCTTTCGAGCCGCTGGCGCGTCTCCGAAAGCTCCAGACTCGCACGCAATGCCCGTGTTTCAAGATCGGGCGGTGTGCCGATCTTTTCGGGGACGGATCCGAGTTCCGTTTCCACGCGCCACTGTGCATCTGCACCGTGGGTTCCCAACAACCGTTGCACCCGTTCACGTTCAGTGGCCACTTCAAGCGCAAGTTGCGCCACGATGATTCGGCCACGTTCAAACGAAGCTTCTTGATTGGCGAGATCCAGTTCGGGGATGTTTCCCGCCGATGCCATGGCCCGCGCCGCATCTCGAGCCGCGGCATGACCATCCAACACCTGCTGTGCGATGCGGAGGCGTTGTTGCGCGGATTGCAACCGATAAAACGCGACGCGCACGCGATACCCAACGTCAATCACCGCTGCTGCTGCGCGAAGTCGAGCGGCTTCGACCTCGGGGCGTGCGGCATTTGAACTTCGCGGGGCAAGCAAGGCAGCCGTTAGATCAAATTCCACTCGAAGCTCCATCGCCGTGTTGCGTTCGGGCAGCATCTCAACCTCGGCGGTGGGATTCGGAAGCAATCCCGCCTGAAGCAAGTGCCCGCGTGCGATGCCGACGTCGCGCAGGGTCGCACGCAGTTCCCGGTTGTTAACCAACGCCACCCGGACCGCGCCGTTGGCATCAAGCGTCTTTGGCAACAGAGCATCCTTGCCCGACGTTGCATCGGCGTCTTGGAGGCCGTCCCAACCTTCCGTCGACTCGTCCGGCAAGGGTGGATCTTCCTCCAAAGATAGCGTCGTTCGCGGCGTTTTCCCTTCCGGTGACTCGGGCGAAGCCGCCATGTTGCCGGGAAATCGGTCGGGTACGATCCGTGAGGCACAGCCGGATAGCAGGGCAGTTGCAACCATGGTTTTGAAACAGAAACGCGAAGTCATTGCTCTCGCATTATCTAGGCCCGGACGGGCGGATCGTGACATAAAAAGTACGGACGGCCGAATAATGCAGGGGAACGCGCGTCCACACGATTCCAACACCTGATATGAATGTCGGGTGTCGTGGGTAGCAGCAGTTCTCAGTAAAAGTTGGCGGTCGGCCGGCGTGTTTGCGCTTTCGATTCTCGGCGTGCTTTGGTTCCACCATATGGTCGCTGCACGCGAGCCGACCACAACCTGGTTGCTGTGGGATCTGTTGCGATTGTGGTCCTGGCAAGCGGTGCTTTCGAGCGCCTGTCTTTGTGCCGGCTATCGTGTTCTGAGTTGGCTAGACGATCCCGCTCGACCCGCCTTTGAAAAGCTGGCACTGGCTTTCCCGGTTGGCCTAGTGGTGTTTGGTCTGGGGATGTACGTGGCCGGCATGTTGGGGATATTTCACTGGGTCACGGCGATCGTGTGGCCAATCGTGCTTGTTGCAGTTGGTGCGTCCTGTGTGCGGAATGCCTGGAAGGCATCTCGATCGGTACCCGACAACACGGAACCGTCCGACACGCGGACTTGGTTTTCTTTTGTGTTGTTGCTTGCGGGCGGAGCCGGTATCGGGCTCCTTTATCTCGGTCTTTTTTCGCCCGCCGCCGTGAACTACGACGCCTCCTGGATGCACCTTGTGATCGCACAAGACTACGCGCGAGAAGGACGATTGCTGCCCTTCGACGGCGACTGGGTCAAGAATGTTCCGCACTTCACAAGTTTGATCCATACCTGGGGTTTCCTGGTACCGGGCATGGGAGATCACCAGCCTTTGCGCTGGATGTTGGCGCTACACACCGAGTTTTGCGTATTCCTCTGGACGCTCGTTGGCATTCGCTCCGCCATCAATTGGGTCCTGCAACGAAAGCTTCGTGGTGGCTGGGTCGTGTTGTTTCTGTTCCCCGCTATTTTCGCGCATGACAACAACATGGGTGGCGCGGCCGATCACGTTCTGGCTATTTTTGCGGTTCCCATTTTGCTTTTGGGGGTGTCTGCCGGAACCAGTTTTCGCTGGCAGTCGTGTGTGCTTTGGGGATTTGTTGTCGGGGGCGCTTTGCTCGTCAAGCTGCAGGCCACGTACCTTGTTGCTCCGATGGCGGCCTGGTTTTTACTCGCGTTCGTTCGCAATTTGATTCGCGGTGAAAACGGACGGAGTCGCCGGCGGCAATTCGCATCGATGTTCCTTTGCGCCCTATCAGCGCCGGCGACTGCCCTTCTGATTTTTGGTGTCCACGCGGGCCGGAGTTGG
>JAYUPZ010000610.1:0-5768 GCA_043759805.1 Myxococcales bacterium
CCCAGCGCGACGCCCGGACCGAAGAGCCCGGACCCGACGATATGTTCACGGTTGGATGTGCAGCTCGCATCCTCAAGGTAATCAAGCTCGCCAAGGATAACTTCTCGGTCATCCTTCAAGGTGTCTCGCGCATCCGAATGCTGGAGGTCGATTCCGAAGATCCCTTCCTGATAGCTCGGGTTCAATCGGTTCCCGATTCTACTGAGTCCAATGCAGAACTTGATGCCCTCGTGGCCAACCTGAAAGAGGTTGCAAAGCGTGTCGTCAAGTTGATGCCCGAACTTCCCAAGGAAGCCGTGGCACTGGTGGACAGCGTGACCGAGCCCGGCCAACTCGCCGATCTCATCACCTCCAATTTAGATGTTCCCGTCGAGGAGAAACAAGAAGTTCTTGAAATCTTCGACCTCAAGGCCCGCTTGCAGCGCGTGTTGCAGTTCCTTTCTCGCCAGCACGAGGTGTTGAAGGTTCGCGAGAAGATCAACACCCAAGTCCAGGAAGAAATGGGCCGCAACCAGCGCGAGTACGTGCTGCGCCAACAACTCAAGGCAATAAAAGAAGAGCTGGGCGAGATCGACGATGCCGGCGGCGACCTGGATGACTTTCGCGAGAAGGTTGCCCAGGCCAAGATGCCTCCGGATGCCGAGAAGGCCGCGCTCAAGCAGCTTGAACGCTTGAAGGTAATGCAGCCTTCGTCTGCCGAATACACCGTCACGCGAACTTACCTCGAGTGGTTGGTTGATATTCCCTGGTCGGTCAGCACGGAAGACAAGCTCGACATTCAGGCCGCGCGGGACATTCTCAATGCAGATCACTACGATCTCGAGAAGGTGAAAAAGCGCATTCTTGAGTACCTTGCAGTTCGCAAGCTCAAGGCCGACAAAAAGGGGCCCATTTTGTGCCTCGTCGGACCCCCCGGTGTTGGCAAGACCTCGCTCGGTCGTTCTGTTGCACGGTCATTGGGTCGCAAGTTCATTCGTATTTCGCTTGGCGGCGTGCGAGACGAGGCCGAAATCCGGGGCCACCGGCGAACCTACGTTGGATCGTTACCCGGACGCATCATTCAGGGTCTCAAGAAGGCCGGATCGAACAACCCCGTATTCATGCTGGATGAGCTCGACAAGCTGGGTCACGACTTCCGTGGTGATCCGGCCGCCGCATTGCTCGAGGTGCTCGATCCAGAGCAGAATCACACATTCTCGGATCACTATCTCGAAGTTCCCGTGGATCTCTCCAAAGTCATGTTCGTCGCAACCGCGAACATCCTTGATCCTGTTCCAGCGGCATTGCGCGATCGTCTCGAAGTGCTGGAAATTCCCGGCTACACGCGCGACGAAAAGCTCAATATCGCGAAGCAATTTATTGTCAAAAAGCAGATCGAAGAGCACGGCCTTTCAGGCGATCGCTTGCAATTCGAAGACGAGGCAGTCTCCGAAATTATCGATTCGTACACCCGGGAAGCCGGCGTTCGAAACCTGGAGCGCGAGGTCGCCAACGTGATTCGCGGCATCGCGGTCCTGGTTGCCGAAGACAAGGCGGCCGCGAACGAGGTCGTGACGAAGGCTCGCATTCCGGACTTCTTGGGTCCGCAAAAGCATCTGCCTGAAGTAGCGGAGCGAACAGCAGAGTCGGGTGTTGCAACGGGCCTCGCCTGGACGCCGGTTGGTGGGGACATTCTCTTCATCGAGGCGACTCGCATGAACGGAAAGGGCAATCTGGTTCTCACCGGGCAACTGGGCGACGTGATGAAGGAGTCCGCACAGGCTGCGCTCTCGTTCATCCGAGCACACTCACGCTGGTTGGGCCTCGAGGACAACTTCCTCGATAAGTCCGATATTCACGTCCACATACCGGCCGGTGCGATTCCCAAAGACGGTCCGTCGGCGGGTGTCACCATGTTCGTGGCAATGGCGTCGTTGCTTACCGGCAAGCCGATTCGTCCCGACGTGGCCATGACCGGCGAGATCACGCTCCGCGGTCTCGTACTTCCGGTTGGTGGCATCAAGGAGAAATTCCTTGCGGCTCACCGCGCTGGCATCAAGCGCGTCCTCATGCCCGAGCGCAATCGCAAGGATGTCATCGACATTCCGGAGAACCTGCGCGACGAAATCGAAATCATCTACATCAAGCGCATGGACGAGCTTTTGCCGATGGTTTTGACCGAGATGCCAACGCTTGTCGGCGAGATGCTGGCATCGAACGCGCCCCCGCCATCGACGAGGGCGCCAGCCTAAGTTCGGGCTAGATCGTCGCGACCGGCTCCACGCTCGCTGCGGGCGTGGTTTCTTTGACAGGCGTCAGCATCAGCAATGCTGGTGTGAAGAACACGTCTGCAATCAGGGCGACTGCCAAAGTGAACGCGGTCAGGATGCCAAAGTACACGTTCGGCATGAATGTGGCCGTTGCGAATGCGGCAAAAGATGTGATCAAGATGGCGTTGGTGGAAAGCAAGGCCGGGCCCGAGTGTGCCATTACCTCGCGCATGGCCTGATTCGGTGCCACACCGAGACGGCGCAAACTGGCGTAGTTCGCGAGCACATGGCTCGTATCGTCGATTGAAATGCCGAGACAGACGCTTGCGACCAACACCGTTCCCATGTCGAGCGGTTGTCCAATAATCCGCAAGAGTACGCCACCCGCAAACAGCGGGACGATGTTCGGAATCATTGAGATGAGGCCCAATTTCCAGGAGCGCAGGAAGAAACCCATGATGATGCCGATGACGATGATCGAGCTCCATAGCGAGTTGAGGAATGAATCCACCACGTATTCATTCGTCTGCTGGTAGAGATAAAACTTGCCAGTTGCCTCGACGGATAGACCCATCTCCTTGCCCTTGCGTTCGGCCAGGCGAACGAGGGAAACCGTGTCACGAGAAGTCTTGATCCGATTGAGAAGTGTAAGACGTATTGCATCGTTTTCAACCGTGATGCGATCGTTTACGTCCATGCCCTGCGGCAATCCCATCGAATAGAGCAGCAGTTCCTGCGCGATGCCTTCGGGGGTGTCGGCCAGCTGGTAGGACTCGGGCCTGTCCGCGTCGAGTGATTTGTGCATCGATTTCAGCACATCGACGATCGAGGTTGCCCGCGTTGCGCCCGGCTGCGTTTCGAGCCAGGCGCGAAACTCATCGGCCTTGCGCAAGAATGCAGGATCCTTGGCTCCCTCGGGACGGCCGGCATTCAGCACAAATTCGAGAGAGCGGGCACTGCCCACGTTGTCCTCAAGAAATTCACTGGCCGTGCGAATCTCGGCACCCTTCGCGAAGTATTGAATCGGGTCGGAGTTGACCTCGACGCCCAATGAATACCAGAGGCTCGCCGCCGATAAGACCGCGGTCACCCCGATGATAGGCCATCGGTTTCGTCCAATCGCATCCACCAGTCGATAGGCGCGACGTTCGGTGCGCGCGAAACGTTCGGCCGAAAATGGCTTGACCTTGATTGGCAGAATAAATAGCAGGCCGCCGACCACCAGCTGTACGAAGATCCACGCGAACAAAGTTCCTGCCCCCGACATGATCCCCATGGTCGCGATGGGCTTCAGATCCGCCGTGACGAAGCTGAAAAATCCAACCGCGGTGGTAATACAGGTCAGAAAAGTCGCAAGGAAGTTTCGCGAAAGGGCGTGATACGCAGCCTGTCGTCGCGGTGCTCCTTTGCGCAAGGCCGTGACGTACGAGACAAGAATGTGAACCGTGTCGGCGATGCCCACCGCTATGAGAATGCTGGGCACGACGGTACTCATGACGGTCTGAGTCAGCCCGAAATGGCCGGCGAGTCCGAATGCGCCAACGGTCGCGAGGATGACAACCACGAACGGTAGTACGCTTGCTGCCGCGCTGCGAAGCAGGGCAATAAGGAACAGTGCCGCAAGTCCAATCACGAGTGGAAGCAGACGCATCGTGTCCTGCTGTGATACCTCCTGGAAGGCGTTGGTTATGGCCGGGCCACCCAGCACATAAAGTTCGTTGTCTCCGCCCTTGACCGAAGCCACCACCTCGCGCGTGGCCTTCATGATGGCGGGCGCGTCGGGTGGCACGTCGAGGCCGGGCTTGACCCGAGCGAAGATGACCGCGGTATTGCCATCCTTGCTGACGAGGTATCCGGGCAAAGTTTCGTGCGAAAGCGCGATCTTTTTCCGTTCGGCCAGAACCTCCGGCGTGAGCACGTCGGGAAGCAGCGTCTCGACCTGGATGTCGTCGCCCGAAGCATGAACCCAGTTGAAGTTCGACAGGGAGTCGACACGGATGATCTCCGGTACTTGCCACATCCTCTCCGTCACCTTCTTCAATAGGGTGGCGGTGTCGATATCGAAAACCCCGGATGGGCTGTGAACCGCAATCACGACGGCGTCGTCGTTGCCGAACTTTCGCTCGAAGGCGTTGAAGGCCAACAGCTTGGGATCGGTGTCCCAAAAAAAGCCCGTGTGGGTGAAGTCGGCCCTGAGTTTTCCAAGGCCGGGCACCATCATGCCGAAAATCAGGAGGCCAAGGCCAATCGAAACCCAGGGGCGTTTGGCGATAAAACCAACAAAGGCCTGGTTGATTTTTCCGGCGTGGCGTTTGTCATCTTCTTCAAAATTCGAGGCGTTCACGGAGTACCTTTCTAGGGGAAAAAGCTAACGTAAGTGAACGCTTACTCCGTGTCAATCGAAGCCCACGCAAATTTTTCGCTGAAGATGTAAAGCCGACGAAAATAGGTGGCCTGCAGACCGACTCGGCTTCCCTTGACGCGGTCCTTCACCGTGATTACGTAACGGCCATCGCAACGACTTGAGCGCGGTGCTTTTTGAATCGTCATCTGCGGGTGTCTCGCCCGGAAGGATTTGTAATCATGGGAAGAATTATCGGAATCGACCTCGGAACGACCAATAGCGTCGTGGCCATAATGGAAGGCAAGGATCCGCAGGTCATCGCCAACGAAGAAGGCAGTCGCTTGACGCCGTCGGTGGTCGCCTGGGATGACAAAGGCGAGGTTCTGGTTGGCCAGATTGCGCGTCGTCAGTCCATCACGAACCCAGAAAACACGGTCTATTCGGCCAAGCGTTTCATCGGACGTCGTTTTGACGAGGTGGGCAGCGAGGCCGCACGCGTTCCCTTCAAGGTGTCCCGTGGCAGCAATGGTGATGCCGCCATTGAGGTTCGCGGCAAGACCATGGCGCCCCCGGAGGTGTCCTCGAAGGTGCTGGCCAAGTTGAAGCGCGCTGCCGAGGACTACCTTGGCGAGCCTGTCACCGAGGCCGTTATCACGGTTCCAGCCTACTTCAATGACTCACAACGCCAGGCGACCAAGGATGCGGGTCGCATCGCTGGCCTTGACGTGAAGAGAATCGTCAACGAGCCCACGGCCGCAGCATTGGCCTACGGTCTCGACAAGAAGAAAGACGAACTTATCGCCGTATACGACTTCGGCGGTGGTACGTTTGACGTGTCGATCCTTGAAGTCGGCGAGAACGTGGTCGAGGTCGTTTCGACCAATGGCGACACCCATCTCGGTGGCGACGACATTGACCAACGGGTCATGGACTGGTTGATGGCTGAGTTCAAGAAGGATCAGGGCCTCGATGTCTCGAAGGACAAGATGGTCATTCAACGTCTTCGAGAGGCTTCAGAAAAGGCCAAAATCGAACTTTCTTCGGTCAACGAAACAGAGATCAACCTCCCGTTTTTGACAGCCGATGCAAGTGGCCCGAAGCACCTTCAAATCAAGCTGTCGCGTGCGAAGTTGGAGTCGCTTATCGATGATTTGGTCAAGCGCAGCATCGAGCCT
>JAYUPZ010000611.1:0-2719 GCA_043759805.1 Myxococcales bacterium
TGTGCCCTCCGGTTTTTGCAGGGTAAGGATCCCACCCTCGCCCACCGCATTGCGGGCCGTGACTTTCTGCCGGAGGGTCCTCGCTTCGCACCCGTCGACGAGGTCGGAGATTCGGACGATCCCCGGGACGATCCGCTCTTCATGGGCTTTGGAAATCTGGGTGTTACGGATTGTGCGAAACATTTGGCTAGCCTCTTCATTGATGATCTGGCCGACGTTATTCGTGACGTGTTGGATCCGCGCTTTGAACTGTCTCGTTACGGCGAAAAACTGGCATCCTCCGCCCCCACCTTCGATGAAATTGCCCGCGCGTTATCGGCACCGCCAACGTATGTCGACCTGACGCTGACCGCCATTGCGACTGAGCTTGCCCAAAAACACAAACCCGACGTTGTGGGTATCACGGCCCCCTTTCCCGGCAATGTGCTTGGCGCGTTTGCGCTGGCACGCACGTTCAAACGGCTTAACCCCGGCGCGACCACGATCCTGGGCGGTGGGTATCCGAATACGGAACTGCGACAGCTTGCCGAGCCGCGGGTCTTTGACGACTTCGATTTCGTGACCCTTGATGCCGGCGAACGTTGCATTGTCGAGCTCATCGAATTTCTTGAACGCGATCGGTGTGAGCCTGAAAAGCTGGTGCGAACGTATCGACGCGACTTGGCAGGCGCCGGCAACAACGTTATTTATCACAGTCGTGCGTCGAATGACTTTCGCCACGCCGAAACGGGCACGCCAACCTACGACGGGTTGCCTTTGTCCGACTACGTATCGTTGCTGGAGATGGCCAACCCGATGCACCGTCTGTGGTCTGATGGCCGGTGGAACAAACTTACCGTCGCACACGGTTGCTACTGGAAAAAATGCACCTTCTGCGATGTGAGCCTCGATTACATCAGTCGCTACGACGTGGCCTCGGCCGACGTTCTTGTGGATCGCATTGAGAGTCTTGTCGCCGAGACCGGTACCACGGGCTTCCATTTCGTTGACGAGGCTGCACCGCCGGCCGCCTTGCGCGCACTTGCCGAACGATTGCTTGAACGCAACGTCCGCATCAGCTGGTGGGGCAACATCCGATTCGAGAAAACCTTTACGCCAAAGCTCGCGGAATTGCTGGCGCGGTCGGGATGCATTGCACTTACTGGAGGTTTGGAGGTTGCGTCGGATCGACTGCTGTCGCTGATGAAAAAAGGTGTTACGGTTGAGCAGGTTGCCCGGGTCACGCGTGCATTCACAAACGCCGGTATCATGGTGCACGCCTATCTGATGTACGGATTTCCCAGTGAAACCACCCAGGAGACCGTGGACGCACTTGAACGTGTGCGACAGTTATTTGAGCAACGATGCATCCAATCTGCATTTTGGCATCGTTTCGCGGCCACGGTTCATAGCCCAATTTTTGCGACCCCCAAACGCTACGGCATCCGCATTCTGCAGGACGATGAGCTTCCTGCTTCATCAGTTCGTTTCGCGCGCAACGAAGTATCTTTCGTAGATCCCACAGGAACGGATCACGACTCACTTGGTGAAGGACTGCGCCGGGCGCTTTACAACTACATGCACGGCAACGGCATTGACCTTGACGTCCGACGTTGGTTCGCACCTGGACAGGGCCGCCGGTATTCAGTGCCCAAGCCCACGGTGCCGCGTGATCTGGTGCGCACTGCATTGAACGCGTAGGATGCCCGACATGACAACGCTCGATCCCCGATGGGGCAATCCCAGTTTCCTGCACGATCCCCATTTGCTCGCGAACTTCATCGCGCGCCCCACGGATGTGTTGATCACGACGGCCCCCAAGGCGGGCACCACCTGGATGCAGCAGATCCTGCACCAACTTCGGACTGGTGGGGATCCGAGCTTCGAGTCCATCTACGATGTGGTCCCGTGGCTTGAAATGCCCCGGCCCGGGGTCCCTCCGTTGGATGTCATCGCGGAATACGAACGCATTCCAAACCCGCGCGTGTTCAAGACCCATTGCACCTTCATGCAAACACCGGGCAGCGATGTGGCACGCATCATCCTCACCGTGCGCGATCCTCGGGATTGCTGCGTCAGCTTTTTCCACCACATGAATGGCATGAATCCCGATGCCATACCGGGAATGCCATCGATGCGCTTCGACAACATGCAACAGTGCGTGGATCGTTTTCTTTCGTTTGGCGGATGGTACCGCAATGTTTCTTCTTGGTGGCCGCACCGAGACCAGTCCAACGTGCTGATGATGCGCTATCAGGATTTGATCGCGGATTTACCGGGACAAATAGATCGGATTGTCGCGTTTTTGGACTGGGAAATCACGCCGGAGCACCGCAGAGCTGCCATTGAGTATTCGTCTTTTCGCTGGATGAAAGAACATGCCGACAAGTTCACGCGGAAGACCATGGGGGCTCCCTTGATGTCCAAGGAGGGAACGTTTATCCGGCAGGGCAAGGTTGGCGGACACACTGCAGAACTGACGCCCGAACAGGCAGAGGCGATCGTGGCGAGGGCGCGACAGGATCTGACGCCGGAATGTCTGGCGTACGTGGGGTTGGGGTAAACCAATTAACCAATCGCAGCACGATAAACGGCCATCACCTCGTCGGTGAGGTTGGGCCAATCGAAACGTTGAACGATTTCTCTACCTCGCACGACTTTCGTCGCAGCGTGTCCTGATTTCACATCGGCAATCGCTTTCAAGACCGTCGCCTTCCAGCTTTCGGCCCCGATCGCATCG
>JAYUPZ010000612.1:0-2717 GCA_043759805.1 Myxococcales bacterium
TGCTTCCGCATCGCTGTCCGAAACAGAGTTGCGCTCGGAACTTGGCGCACTTTCGCGCCGGCTCGATTTCACGGATTCTCGCGCTCGTGATCGCGAAAACACGGTCGTCCCGTCGCCGGCGGAATCGTTGCGTCAGAGTAAATCGTTTCCGACGCCCGTAGCCTCGACGCCAGTCCCCTCGTCAGCGACGCTACCGCCCCTTGATCCGTTTGAATCCGGTCCGCAGGCGAAACCACACGGATTCGGGGAGGTTCCCACGCGAAACATCCTTCGTGACACGCTTGACTCGCCGTCAAGTCGTTCGCGGCAGCAGACCGAAAAACCGACGACCCGCTTCGATCCGAAACCGCGCTCTGCCGAAGCGCCGCGCGCATTTCCGGCTCCCCCGCCGACCCGAACCCCTGCACCGTTTGGTCAGCCTTTGACCCCTGCGAACAAAAAGGCGGAATTTGATGCCGCCCCAACGGCGAGCGGCGCCAACAAGGGCTTCGACGCCGCACCCACGGTAGGAAAGCCGAAAAATTTGTTCGACGCCGAACGAACAGCAGGAGCGCCAAAAAACCGATTCTCCGCAGAACGCACTGCCGCTGCACCGAAAATCATCACCTCGGACGAACGAACCTCACTCGGTGAGCGCAGCGATTTTCATTCGCAAGACACAGCCGACAGCGCCCCAACGCCCGCAACGGGTGCATCGGCGTCATTGCCTCAAACGGCGAAGACCTTCGCTGCCCCGCCAGCCAAGCCTCTCGTCGAGGTGCCGACTCGGCCGTCGAGGGCAGAGGCGGGGTCGATGGCATCGGCCATAAAACGCCATCACTTTTTGACGCCGGTTCCGAGTGGCAAAGACGTCCCGCTCAACCGCAGTACTTTTGATCCAATGCTGGGACCGATACCGGGGGCAATCCAGGATCCCGCCAAGACTGCGGAACTCGAATCGCCGGTTCTTTCCGCATTGGTTCAAGCAGACGATATTCCGGAGGCTTTCGAGAGCCCCAACACCTCCTCCGCCGTGATGCTGACCGCCGAGGATATGATCGAACTCGAACCAAGCGTTCGAGAATCCGCTTCTGCGAGTCAAACGGACGAGGAGATCCCGCGCGTTTTCCCATCGCGAGCACCGACGCCGCCGCCTCCGCAGGGAGGCGAAGCCATCAACATGTTTGGCATTGAGGACGGCGAGCTCGATGCGATGTTTGCGCCCGGAATTCGTGGCGAGAACGGGGCGGCCCAGATTGCGGCTGCAACAAAATCGGTGGCAAACAATCCTCCGATGGAAGACGCTTTCCCCTCCGCACGGGCGGGGGACACCGCAGTTAACCATCTGGAATTTTCGGACGACAACGTCGCCGCCGCCATCCAATATACGCACCCGAGTACAACCGGAGCATTCGATCCCGACAGCATTCGTCCCACGACACCCTCGCCTACACCCGTCGTCGTGGTACGAAAGAACATTCGCAACAAGGGCCTCTTTGCGACACTTGCCACCACCGCGGTGGTCGCAACGATTGGCATCGCGGTCTTGTCTTACAAAGACATCGAAACGCAGCCTGTGCCCACCAAGGCATCGGTGCCGGCCGTGGCGAAACCTATGGTCCCCGCACCCGAGCCCGAGGTGGTAAAACCGGTTGCAGATCCGGAAGCGATCGCCCCTGTTGCCGTTGCGCCTGAAGTTGTTGTAGCTCCTGAAGTTGCTGCTGCGCCGAAAGTTGCTGCTGCGCCCACCCCAGCGGTTTCAGCAGGAGGTGCTGCGCAGCGAAATGCCGCGGGAGAGTTGGTCTTTGAACTCGTTACCGATCCACCGGGCGCGGAGATCTGGGTGAACGGCGGTTCGCGCGGGATCTCACCGCTGTCAGTGAACTTGCGTGATCGTCACAAAGCCCTTGTCTTGATCCGTCCGGGATTCCAAATGATGGAAATCGAACTCGACCAGGCGAAGCTATCGGCCCGGGAAACGTTCAAGCTCGCACCGGTACAAGAGTGGTCCGAAGGGACCGCAACGGTCTCAGTCGAGTGCGAGAAAGCCGGGAAGTATCCGATCCTGATCGACAGCAAGGAGACTGGACTACTGTGTCCGATGCAGATTCAGGTGCCTCCGGGAAAACACGTTGTATCGATCTTTGTGCCGTGGCGCTTCAAGCAATATCCGATGCCGTTTGATGTTGCCACAGGTAAGACGGTTAGCGTGCGCTACGCGAAGTAGGGTGATCGTTCCTACCCATCGCCCGGGTCCCGCAGGCCGTGCCTTCGCAACAATTCACGCAGGTGCTTGCGATCCAGCTCCGCGGCGCGCGCGGCTGCCGAAAGATTGCCGTTGTGCTTGTCGAGCAAGCCCTTCAGGTATTCCTTCTCGAAGAGTTCGACGACGCGGGCCTTCGCGTCCTTGAACGGCAAGTGCAACGACAGCGAAATCTCCGGACCGTTCATGGGCCTCGATAGCTCTGGTAACGCGCTCGATAAATCAAGCGCACCGCCGCGCGACAGGGCCACCACCCGCTCGACCACGTTGCGCAGCTCACGGACGTTGCCGGGCCATTCGTAGCGCTGCAAACACTCCATGTCCTTGTCGGTAATGGATGCGCTTTTACCCGGGGCAAACTGTTCGACGAAATGGCGCACCAGCCGGGGCACATCCATCGGGCGATCGCGCAACGGCGGAACAGTCACGCGCACAACCGCGAGCCTGTAATACAAATCCTCGCGAAACCGACGGG
>JAYUPZ010000613.1:0-12273 GCA_043759805.1 Myxococcales bacterium
CAGACACGCGCACGACGACAGCGAGACTACCGTATTTGGCGCCAACGCATCGGGTCATGACGAAAGACACCCTTTTTCGTCTGCCGATCCGCATCTGGGAAAACAACCCGGACCGATGATCCTGTCGGATGTGTCGGCCGCTGTGCAGGCGCATCGGTTCAACCGAACCATTTTCAGGAGTTGTCGATGAAGTTCAGCGATATGAGACGAGGCTTGGTTATCTCTGCAACGCTTTTGGCATGTACCGGGTCCATCGGAAAAAACGGGCAACCGGGGCAAACCGATCCGGACATCGAGGCTCCGACAGATCCCCAAGACCCGAACAAACCTGCGGACGAAGTCATCGGTGAACCCGATGCCTGCAAGGAACTGGGTTCGCCTGACGCCTGGGCACGACCGACGGCGCGCGTCCGCCGGTTGACCCGGGTTGAACTGACCCACGCGCTGACCGATCTTGCCGGTGGGCCGTGGCCCGGGGCAGCCCTCCCATTCGATCTGGACGAGAGCGGTACCGTCAAGGATTTGAACGCAGTTACGGTCACGAACCGTTTCATGACCGACTACTGGAAAACAACTGAATCGGTCGCCAGCCGTATTCTGAATAGTGCGACCGTTGCACCGAAATGCAATACGAATGATGCGGCTTGCGCCCGGACCTACCTTGAAACCATGGGCTCACGCGCATGGCGTCGTCCGCTTTCCACCGAAGAGTTGGGCGCTCTCTTTGCCACCTACGAGCGCAGCGCAGCGCTCGATTCGTCCACCGGTTTTTCGGCGGCATTGCAACGTATCCTGCTGTCGCCCAGCTTTCTTTACCTCGAAGAAGACGGGGTCCGGATTGCGGATGCCAATCGCGGCGTGATTCGTTTGTCTCCGCAACACATTGCCGAACAGCTTTCGTTCACACTGTGGAGCGCGCCGCCCGATGAGACACTGCGTCTTGCTGCTAAAAACGGTGGACTTGACTCCGCGTTGGCCGTACGAGATCAGGCTGAACGCTTGCTCGCCGACCCCCGTGCCCGGGAGGCTATGACTGCATTCTTCTCGGAATGGTTGGAGCTCAACAGTGTCCGAACAGTGAGCAAGAGCCAGACTCGATTTCCAGGTTTGTCGGACGCATTGCGCGCCGACATGGTGCTTGACGCACAGCTCTACCTGAACGCGCTTGTATTTGACGAAGACGCGACAACAGCCGAGATGCTCGCCAGCGAGCGGGCGTTCTTGACGCCGCGACTCGCGCGCTTTTTACAGGTTCCGGCGCCCTCCTCGGCATCAGACGCTCAGCCCACGCCGCAGTCCCTTGCAACACGCGTTGGTCTGCTTACCACACCTGCCTTTCTCACCGCGCACTCGAAAAACGAACAGAACAGCACCGTGTTGCGCGGCAAATACGTCGTCGAGCGTCTGCTGTGTGGCACTGTTCCCGATCCACCCGCCAACGCAGACATGGCGGCCGCAGACGCTGGATTTGCACCGGGACTCACGTTGCGAGAACGCATGGCGCAACACTCAGTCAACCCGGCCTGTTCGGGTTGTCACCAGGCCTTCGAGCCTTTCGGCGATGCGCTCGAGGGATACGATCCGGTCGGTAGAATTCAAACCACCGACAGCGGAAAACCCATCGACGACACCATCACCGTGGACGATTTGTACGGCATCACCGGAACATTCGACGGTATTCGCGAACTGGCGCCGGCCCTTGCCAGGGCGCCATCTCTCGATTCGTGTTACGTCAGTACCCTTGCGGAACACGCCATGGGCAGAAGTCTGTCTGAATCATCGGCGTGCCTGGTTTTTGACCATGCGTCGCTTGGCAAACCCGACGCGAGCCCACAAGGCATGAAGGCACTGTTGTTGGCCCTGGTTTCAAGCCCAGCCTTTCTGGAACGCGAGAGCGCTCAGCTGGAGAACCCGTAACCATGAATATCCTCGGTATATCCCGTCGCAAGCTTCTCGCCGGAACAGCGGCCTCTGCCCTCTCGTTCTTGCCTTTCACGCGCAAGCTGGTCTCACCGGCCTACGGCCAAACCACGGGCCCACGCGTGCTGCTGACGCTGTACCATCCCTTCGGTGTGGTGGAAGATGCGTTCTATCCTCAGGGTGGCGAGGTGCTGACGACCTTTCCCGATGGGTCGCGGCCTCTCCAGGACATCAAGGGCGACGTGTTGATGTTTCGGAACCTCAACAACCTCGCGGGTGAGAACGCAAAATGTGGTTCCAATCACGATCAACATGTGGCCGGGGTGCAAACCATCTGGACCGCAGGGCCTCTCAAGGGGGGCAGCGGGAGTCTACGTTCGCTGCCGACGATGCCGTCTGTGGATCAGGTGGTCGGCAACCACCTGAAGGCCAAGTTCAAGACTAGACTCAACGCGTTCAACTTCGGTGTTCGGGCCATTCACACCGACGTGGGATTCACCAACGTGGATCAGTCGGGCCAGTTGCTGAAGTTCGCAAACGATCCGCTCATGGCTTACGCCGCACTTTTCGGGGATGGCGTCACCAAACCAATGCCCCCACCGGACGATCTTGCCCGGCGCATGATGCTCCGCAAAAGCCTACTTGATGAGGTGAGTACTGACGCGCGAAACTTTGAACGGGCATTGGGCGGAAATGAGCGTGTTGCGTTTGGTTCGCACCTGAATGCGTTGCGAGAGTTTGAGTTGAATCTTGCTGACTTCGCCGCCGAGGCCCAACCCAGGAACACCTGCGCCGTTCTGCCGGACCGCGCGAAGTTCTCCGTGGCCGCTGGTTCGGACGACGTTTTCAAGACGGCGGACATGCAGGTGCAGCTGATGGCGCTCGCACTGTCGTGTGGCATCACCAACGTGGCGACACTGAATCTCACATCAGGATTTTCCGTGGCGTACCGCGTCCCCAAGGTGGTTCACAATGTGAGCGAAGGGCCATTCGATGGCCACGGCCTTTCTCACGACGAGTATGCGAACGCGCGTGAGGCCAAGATCAACTTCAACCACATGCAGGCCAAAACCTTCGTTTCACTGGCCAATGCGCTGAAAAACGCCGCAAGTCCTCAGGGTGGCAATTTGTTCGACAACGCCATTATGCTGTGGGGCTCTTGCCTGTCGGGCCGATTCGGCGGCGGGCACACCCGGGTGAAGATTCCGTTCGTCGTGGCCGCCGGGAAAAACAGCGGTTTTGCAACCGGACGCATTATCGATGCGGGTGGGCGGGGACATAATCCGATCTTGTTGTCCACGTGCCAGGCCTTCGGCATGAATCTGCAATCGTTTGGTGACAAGGCTTATTGCCCGGGTCCCATGACAGCCATGAACACCGCCACACCGATGCCGAATTACACGCGGCCGGCCGGTGGATTCGGCTGTCAGGGCGTTTGAGTTTGCCGTACACGGGCGCCCCGATAAAAACGCCCCACCTGTGCCATCGCGAGCACAACCACAGTACCTGCCGCCACACTCGTCACCCACGCTGTACCAGTGAGGGTGCCCGTCATTCCGACAACAGGACCCACCACATAACCCATCCCAATTCGACCCTCGAATTGCCCACCTGCATCCACCGCCGCGTGGCCCACCGTCATTGCGTAGTACAAAGCCGCTGTGTAGATGATAGCCATCCCCGCGCCAAAAAGCGCGAGCGACAGCACAAGGGACAAGACACCCGGTGCCTGTAACACGCCCCCAATGCCCAGCAACATCGCGGATGGGCCAATCACCAGGATATTCCAGCGGCCGTGCCAGAAATGGACCCGCGACAGGCCAAAAAGAAACAATGCGCGTGCGACCAACCACGTGGCAGCAAGCGCTGTCTCGACATCTGGCGCGATCCGCAATTCCACCATCCGGTGCGGCAAGAGCGGTCCCAGCGCCGAGGACAAAACGTATGACATCGGCAGCAGCCACAACGACGCCCGCATGAGTTCGGGATAGTCAGCGCCCATTGCGGCACTCGACTCCCCCTCGTCGTGCGCTGCAAGTGCCACCGGCAAGGCACGCGTCAGCAAGAGCGCCATCACCGTGCACCCTGCGGTGATCCCAAAAGCCCACTCAATGTGTTCCACGCCAAGCAACGGGATGGCAAACAGCGTGACCGGTACCGCCGAGGACCACGAGGTGTTGAACTGTCCAATCGCACGACGCATGGTAGGCCCGTGTCGACCCGAAGTCAGGTAGCTCTCCACCACCGGCCACAAGATGGCCTGAACGCCGCCGCCCAGGATTGCGCACATCCAAAGGACATTGGCACTTCGCGGAAAAAGCGCCGGACCAACGCTTGCGAGCGCCAACACAGCGAGTGCCAGTCGAACGATCGCGCGCGGACCCAGATGGTTGCGAGACCAGCGCATGAGCGTACCCGTGCCGTGAGCCGCGATGGCATAGACCACGCCCATCACCACGGCCAACACCAGGTTCTCCATCGAGGAAAACCCATGCTTGCGAGCGGCGACAAAAAAGATGCCGGACCAAAATGTTCCGGACGCAACAGACGCCAGAAACGTCACCGCCAGGACAGGAAACAGTGGAGCCTGCATGACGATGTTCGGATGATGTTCGGACTAAAAGAACGTCACGATCAACGATGCTTCGGTCAACGTGTCCAGCTTGTTGGCGCGCGGTAAAAAGCCTCCGTCGGAGACACCGCCCGGTAACCCCAAAAGGCTTGGTCGGTTGTCGTAGCGCGCTGCAAAGCCAAATCCGAAGCTGACATTGGACATCAACGTCGTGGTGAGCTGAAGCTTTCCTGTAAAGCGCGTGTCCTTTAGTGCGCCCAGGCTACCGTAGCGTGCCACGTATCCTGGTTTGGCTTCCTTTTCTTCGTTGAGGTTGGACAACACCTCGAAGCCAGCCGACAGGCCGGTGTCTCCGGTCAGCTTGATGGTGTCGGCCACGAACACGCGACCCGAGTGAATGGGCACGCCCTCGGCGCCGTCGGCAGCCGCTTTTTCATAGCTGAAGTCGTAACCAAGTTCGGCCGCAACCGTGTGCATTGCATTTTTGAAGGCGAGTCGGCTGTACCCGATTTGACCGCCGCCCTGTATCTCCTTACCGGCGGGCTTGTCCGTGAGCGCTTGCCCGACCACGTAGGCCGAGTCGTTGGGTGACCAAAAACGATCGTAGCGACCGCGTGCCTCGGAACGCTTGCTGGTGGTGCGTGAGACACGTTCGGAACCGGTGACAACCTTGCCACCTGAACCATCCGGACCAACGACGAATTCGCGTGCTGCGCTTTCCACATAGGTCAAGCCGCCAAAGACGCCAACCTGGTGAATGCCGTGTTTGTAGGACACATCGCCGCCAACGTTGCCCGTCGTTGAGCGCGAGTTACCACCCGACAACACCAATCCGCCCTTGGCCTGAGCCTTCCAGACGGGGGCCTCAACCGGCTTTGCTGCCGCGACGTAAGCAAACTTTGGATCGGGTTGGCCCGATGCAGCCGTCGGAACGATCACCACCATCAACGACAAAACCAAGGCCGCGTTTCTCTTCATGGCCGCCAGACTAGCAGCGGTTTTTGGGGCTGCAAAGCGTGCGGCTGTTATCCGGACAGGCAGGTGTTGCCCTTCGGCCACCGGTCGACATCCGGCCATCTGGGCGCCCATCCGGGAACAAAGAGGGCTGCCGTAGCGCCGCCAGAGTTGGCAAGCTTTTCGCAAGGGACCTGGTGCGTGTTGGAATCGACACACGTCCACCAAACAACAACATCGGCCCCAAGGAAACACCATGTCCATCATCAAAGACAAATTGAAACTCGTCGCAGCCGCCATCTCCGCCATCGAAAAACAGTTCGGGAAGGGATCCATCATGGCGCTTGGTGAGGCCACGCCTCCTGAAATTTCGGTTATCTCGACCGGCTCGCTTGGCCTTGATGTGGCGCTTGGTGTCGGTGGAATCCCACAGGGCCGCATCACGGAAATTTATGGACCGGAGTCCTCCGGCAAAACCACCCTCACCTTGCAAACCATTGCAGAGGCACAGCGACAAGGTGGGGTGTGTGCCTTCATCGACGCCGAGCACGCTCTCGACATCGGTTACGCACGCAAGCTCGGGGTACGCGTCGAGGACTTGCTCGTATCACAGCCCGACAGCGGTGAGCAGGCGCTTGAGATCGTCGAAAAGCTGGTCACCAGTGGCGCCGTCGATCTGATTGTGGTGGATTCAGTGGCGGCGTTGACCCCGCGGGCCGAAATCGAGGGCGAAATGGGTGCGTCGCACGTCGGATTGCAAGCCCGGTTGATGAGTCAGGCACTGCGCAAGTTGACGGCGTTGACGGCACGCAACAACACCGCCATCGTGTTTATCAATCAATTGCGCATGAAGATCGGCGTCATGTTCGGGAGTCCCGAAACCACGACCGGCGGCAACGCCCTGAAGTTCTACGCATCGGTGCGACTCGACATCCGAAAAATCGGCGCCCTGAAAGATGGTGAAGAGGTGATTGGCACCAAGACCCGCGTGAAGGTGGTGAAAAACAAGCTGGCTCCACCCTTTCGTCAGGCCGAGTTTGACATCCTCTACGGCACGGGTGTCAACCTCTCGGGTGAAATCGTCGACCTCGGCAGCGCGGCCGGGATCATCGAGAAGTCGGGGGCGTGGTACAGTTACAACGGTGAACGAATCGGACAGGGGCGAGACAGTGCCTGTCGATGGATGGGTGAACACCCAGACGCTGCCAAAACGATCCGTACGACGGTCTTTGAACGCTGCAAAACGGGGGCAATTGCAACGACGGAAGATGCACCGACCATGGCCACCGAGGCCGCAGCCTGAAACGTCGCACATCACGCTCCGTCCCCGGCTTTGCGCCGGCGGACGGGGCCGTCGTCGGTTAAACCCCGGAACGTTCGACCACCATCTCGGCCACGCCCCTGACCCAGGTTGGATGATCGTTTAGCGAGGGGATGAGCAACAATTCCTCGCCACCCAGGGACTTCCACTGTTCCCGCGCGCGGATGCCAATTTCCTCGACGGTTTCCAGGCAATCGGCCACAAAGGCGGGCGAGAAAACCGCAAGGCGTTTGATTCCTTTTTGCGCCAGATCCGGCAACACCTTGTCCGTGTACGGCTTGATCCAGGGCGTCCGCCCGAGCCGCGACTGAAAACTGTAGCTGTGCTTGGCGTCCGGCACCATTAGTGCCTTGCAGAGCGCCCTTGTGGTTGCCGCGCAATGGGCACGGTAACAAAATCGATTCGCAGGACAGATGCTGTCGCAACAGGTTGCACTGGCAAGACAGTGGGTGCCCGAGGTATCGCTCTTTTTGATCTGACGTTCGGGCAGGCCGTGATAGCTGAACAGGACATGATCGGGGGCAAATGCATCGAGCAAGGGTCGGGCGATATCGCGAAAGCCGTTGATGAACGCGGGTGCGTCGTAGAACGATTCAAACGAGTCCACCGCAGGCACATTCCAGGACGACGCGACGATGTTGAGCACCCGCTCAAGCGCTGAACCGGTCGCCGCGCTTGAGTATTGCGGAAACAGCGGCAGGACGACAAGCCGTTCAAGATCGCATTTGAGCAATTGATCAAGCGTGTCGGGAATCGAAGGTTGGCCGTAACGCATGGCCAACCGTACGACAAATCGATCGGGGCTTTTTTCGTCGAGCGCAGCCTGGACACCGGCGGTCAAGGACTTGCCATGAATTAACAAAGGTGACCCCTCGGCGGACCAGATGGCCTGGTAAGCCCTCGCGGACTTCGCCGGGCGAAACGGCAAGATGATGAGGTTCAGCAACAACCATCGGCCAAGCGGGTTGATGTCGATGACCCGCGGATCGCTGAGAAATTCGCGCAGGTAGCGACGCACCTCGGGGGTTTCGGGTGCGTCGGGGGTGCCAAGGTTGACAAGGAGCACACCGATCTTGCGTCCGGCCTGCAGAGATTGGGCGGTGATTGCAGCGGGAGCCACGGCGGGATCATGCCGGATGCCACGCCTCTGTCGAGCAGAGATTTCCCGGTTTTACCTCCGCCGGTGCTCTAAACTCGCGGGGTGCCCGATTTTTCCGGTGTCGCCCCGCGCCTGCCACAAACCCCCGGTGAACGGCGGGTGGTGGCAATCGTGTTGACCGGCGTGCTCGGGCTCTTTGCCGCCGAGATCCTAACCCGTCCAGGCCCCATCCGTCTGTCGGTCATTGCCATGTTCCTCGCATGGGGACCGCTGCTCGTCATTCATGAACTGGGACACGCACTTGGCGCATGGGTCGTGAACTGGCATGTCGCCGAGATTGGCATTGGCTTCGGGCGACAGCTATGGCGATTCCGAATTGGTGAAACCGTCATACGAATCAAGATTTTGCCCGTCGAAGGTTATGTTCGACCTGCGCCCCGCACTGGCACGCGCGCCCGATGGAAGCTGGCGTGGATCTACTTCTGGGGCCCGGGCGCCGAAATGGGTGTGCTGGCACTGATGTTGGCGTTGCATGAGGGTGATTTTTTCGCGAAGACGGAAGCACCGTTTCAGCTCATCATGCAGGGCACCGCGGTGGCCGTGGGCGTAAGCCTGTTCTTCAACCTTTTGCCCATGCCCTTCGGCACACGCACCAACGACGGCATGGGGATCCTGGGATCCTTCCTTGCTCCGGCCGCGGCCTTTGAGGCACGATTGACCGGACCGTCGATTCTAAGCGCGCGCCGCTTGCTGATGGCCGACGAACCCGCGGAAGCCGAGGCAGGGTTGCTGCAGGCGCTGGCTTCCCATCCGGGTGATCTGCGTCTGCGTGCCTGGCGGTCCGTGTGTGTGGCCGCGCGTGGTGACAGTCGCAGCGCGGACGCCTTTTGGCGAGACCTCGGCGATTTGGCGACGCATCCACCGTTCGTTGCAGCTGAACTGCATGCGGCAAGGGCAAACGCATTTCTTGCGGCGGGCGATTCGCAGCTCTTGATGTTTGCGGCCCGCAGTGCCGAAAGTGCCTGCGCGCTTGCGCCGGGTGATCTGCAAAACCAGCTCTTGCGGGGTCGCATCGCCTTCGAGCGAGGCCGTTACACCGAGGCCTTCGCCTCGCTGATGGACGCGTACCGACAGGCGAGTGAGCCCGAGGAAGAGGCGCCGTGTGTTGCGTTTCTGGCGATGTCTTGCCACCGACTGCTGCAGTCACCATCCACAGAAACCGCGCGCCCCCTGATTCGGCCTGACTATCTCCGTCGATTCTCGGACGCCTTTAACCAGCTTCCCACAAGCGCAGCACTCCGCGCGCGCGTTGCGCGAACGATTCAATCCGAGCAGGCATAAGGCCCCCGAACGTTCAGCCCTTGGGGGCGATGCCGCGGCCCACGCGGATCAGGCGATCGGCATTGGCCAGGTATTCATCGAAGGTCATGTGCATATCGTAGTGCGTATTGCCGGCCAACTCGATAACCCGCTGTGCGAGAGACGCCACGAACTGCACATCGTGGCACGCAAAGATCATGGAGGCTTCACATCCCAGAAGGCCGTTGTTCAAGGCTGTTATCGATTCGAGGTCGAGGTGGTTCGTGGGCTGGTCGAGCAGCAGCGTGTTGGGATCTTGCAACATCAACCGCGAAAACATGCAGCGCACGCGTTCGCCGCCGGACAAGACGTCGACCTTCTTGTGTACCTCGTCCCCGGAAAAGAGCATTCGACCCAAAAATGACCGGATGAAAGTTGGATCCTGGGTTTCCGGTGTCGAGGCCGACGTGAGCCATTCCAAAACCGTATGTTTTCCGGTGAAATACGCATTGCTGTCCTTCGGGAAATACGCGGAATGCACCGAACGGCCCCACGTGATCGTGCCCGAATCCGGCTTCACTTCGCCACCGAGCACGGTGAGCAAGGTCGACACCTTCCGATCATCGCCGACAAGCGCAATGCGTTCACCGCGCCCCAGCGAGAAGCTCAAATTTTTGAACATCACCTCACCTGCGATGGATTTGCTCAAGTTTTGAACAGTGAGGACCTCTTTGCCAAGCAGCCGTTCCGTCTTGAATTGAATGAACGGATATTTTCGCGACGAGGGGCGAATGTCTTCGAGCGTAATTTTGTCGAGCAAGTTTCGTCGCGAGGAAGCCTGTTTTGATTTGGATGCGTTGGCGCTGAACCGTGCGATGAAGGTTTTCAAATCCTTGATTTGATCTTCCTTCTTCTTGTTGGCCGACGAACGTTGGGTGAGAGCCATTTGGCTCGTCTCGTACCAGAAGGTGTAGTTGCCGCTGTAGAGCGTGACCTTGCCGAAGTCGATATCCGCGATGTGCGTACAGACCTTGTCGAGAAAGTGCCTGTCGTGCGACACAACCACAACCGTGTTCTTGAAGTTCAACAAAAAGTCTTCAAGCCACAAGATCGAATCCACGTCGAGGTGGTTGGTGGGTTCGTCCAGCAGCAAAACGTCGGGGTTTCCAAAGAGCGCCTGCGCCATGAGCACGCGCACCTTTTCGCTGTCCGAAAGATCCTTCAAGGGCAACGTATGTTTTGCTGCGTCGATACCAAGCTCGCTCAACAACTTGGCCGCATCGGATTCGGCGTTCCACCCATCCAGATCGGCAAACGCGCCTTCAAGCTCGCCGGCCCGGGTGCCATCGGCTTCGCTAAAATCGGGCTTCGCGTAAAGCGCGTCTTTCTCCGCAATGATTTCGTAAAGACGCCGGTGCCCCATGATGACTGTCGCCAGAACTGCGATGTCGTTAAAGGCAAAGTGATCCTGCGAGAGCAGGCTGAGCCTTTTATCGGGCGGCAAGTTGACGGTCCCGGAACTGGGATCGATCTTTCCGGCCAGACACTTCAAGAAGGTGGACTTGCCGGCCCCGTTGGCGCCAATCAGCCCATAACAATTCCCCGGCGTGAACTTGGCGTCCACTTCTTCAAATAGCGTCTGGCTGCCAAAGGTGACCGAGAGTCGCTGCGTCGAAATCATTGTCGAAAGCGGATTTACGCGACCTCGGTACCCGGTTCAAGCGGAACCGCGAAAGTGGGAGGGAGATCGCCCCTTCCGCGCCAGCCGCGAGCGTATTTGACACCCAGCGGCACCAAGCTCATTTTGTTGCAATGCCAACCGAGGGCCATCCCGCGTGATCAACGGAAAACGCATTGCGGTGGTGTTGCCGGCCTACAACGCAGCCTCGACGCTCGAAAAATGCGTCGCCGAGATACCACGCGAGTTCGTCGATGACGTGATCATCGTGGATGACGCGAGCCACGACGACACGGTCACCATCGCAAGAAAGTTGAATCTTGAGCTGCGCCAACACGAAAAAAATCTGGGCTACGGCGGCAATCAGAAGACTTGCTACCGCACCGCGCTCGAACGTGGCGCGGACGTTATCGTCATGCTGCATCCCGACTACCAGTACGACCCACGCCTGCTTGTCGCTCTCGTCGCGCCGATTTGCTACGGCGTCTACGACACCATGCTGGGCTCGCGCATCCTCGGCGGAACGGCACTCTCGGGTGGAATGCCGCTCTTGAAATACGTCGTAAACCGCGCACTGACGTTTTTCCAAAACATAATCTTCCGTCGCAAGTTGTCGGAATACCACACGGGGTATCGCGCCTTCGACCGACGCGTGTTGCTGTCGATACCGTTCGACCGCAACTCGGACAACTTCGTATTTGATGCACAAATTTTGGCCCAGGTGTTTGCCTGCAACTTTCGAATGGGCGAAATGTCCTGTCCGACCAAGTATTTTCCCGAAGCCTCCTCAATTGGCCTGGCAAGCGGAATACGGTACGCTTTCGGATGTGTCACGGTTGCTTTCCAGTACGCGCTATTTACCCTCGGTTGGGCGACGTTTCCGTACTTGCAAGTCCGAAGGGTCGAGCCGTCCGAATGAGTCAAAACACTCGAATCGGGCTGGCAATTTTGGCCGCACTGACCGGCGTCGTTGCACTGTCTCACCTCAACATCCTGTTCGGAGACACCTGGATTGATCGCGATCATTTGGTGTTCATGCATCCGTCTCGGTTCTTCCTGGCAGATGCGCTCCGGGACGGTCGATTGCCGGAGTGGTCGGATCGGGTGGGAATCGGTACACCGTTCGCGGCGGATCCGAATCACGGCGTTCTTTACCCTCTGGCTTGGTTCGTCGCCATCGTGCCACCACCGCTTGGAACCGATCTCCTGCTGCTCCTTCACCTGTTGATAGGTGGCGTCGGAACGGCGCTTCTTGCCAGTCGGTTCGGCGCCGACAGGTGGGGTGCTTTCGTTGCGGGCACGTTGTTGATGACGAGTGGCTGCGTCGGATCCATTCTCGTCGTCGCGCTGCCACCCATCGCATTTGCCTGGATGCCGTGGATTGCGTGGGCGGCTGATCGCGTGGCTCAGGGGCGTGATCGACACGCCCG
>JAYUPZ010000614.1:0-2716 GCA_043759805.1 Myxococcales bacterium
TGAGTAGCGTCGGCGCAGATCGTTTCGACTTTTCTTCATCCGCCCGAATTACCGCGGCTCGGCCGGCAATCGGTAGCGGGTCATCCGTCGTGGGCTTACTTTCCAAAGGTGGTCAGCTACCTCGAACGTGATCTTCAAATCCTCGACCAATTGGCGTCGGTCCTTTCCGTCCTTGATCAAACGCACCGCTTCCGAAGCGATCGCACCGTCGTACACGGGTGGACGGTCGCGACGTAACGACCCCCCTAGCGCTGCCGAACCGGGGCCCATTTGCCCGTCAGGACTCGTCCTCCGAAGAATCTTGTTGGAGCCCTCTCGACGCTCCCGCTCGGCCTCCACGTCAGCCAATCTGTAAATCCATCGACCACCGATTTTTGCAGGGTGCAGGTGACTCCGATTGAGCCCCAAGACAGTTGTTCTCGACAAATTCAAAATCGACATGACGTCGCTAATCGACAGTTCATCTCCACTCATTTTTGCGACTTTTCTCATTTTCTACACTGTCAGTATATATACAGATATTCCGACATCTATGTCGACATGTCCATTGTCCACGCGACTCCCCCTCGGAGCCCCGGATTGACACGTTTCTCTGGATTCGGGACAAATCCTGTGGCACGCCAATTCGATGCCCGACGAGCGAAAATATCGAGGTCCGGACCTTGCAAAGAAACTGCCGCTGCCACGGGTCGCCGACGCGCTGCTGGAATTGCAAAATTGCCGAGGCCACGTGGCGAAAATGCGCCAGTTCGCTAAATCTACCCCAGCCGAGCACGATCATTTCGCCTCGTTTCCGCGAGTGAAATTGAAGCAATCCGACCGCTTTATCGACGACCCCAGCGCCCGCTTCGATGCCGAACGATTGAAGGAATTCGAAGCCAACATTCGTAACACTATTGAACTGAATCTCGGCGACAACAAACTCCTTGATCTGGCTCACGACATGGTTTGCATGGCCTATATGCTTGAGACCGAGGTTGAAGAAAGAAAACAGATCGCAAACGCATTGAACAAATCCGCGTCGGCCATGGAAACAGCTCGAACCACAATCAGTACGATTCTTGACGACACCGATGACAAACGGGAGGACATCTCGACCCTGCACCGAAAGCATTTTCGCGAAGTTGTCCTCGCGGCCGAGACGACGCTGATCGATTCGAACAAGCTTCGAGGAATCGCCGTCCAGCTCGCGGATCCCGAAGGAAAGGCGCCTTTTACCCGCGCGCGTCTCCTGGCGTCACTCGTTCTTGCTCTTTCCAAATCCGGTATCGAACCGCAACACGCCGCGGTCGTATTGTCTCCCACAAAAAAGGGAGAGGCCCGAAAAAACGCAAAAAGTCGGTACAAGAAACTTCGTGTAGCCGCCCGTCGGACAGTCTGATTGGGATCTTCTCGGAAAACCCAACGCCGCGGCGGCGCGCCGCGTGTTCCTTCTGGGCGATCGGAGGGGGCCAAACCGAAAATCCAGTTTGACCCTCCTAGCCCACCGGTGAGGGATCAACCATTCTGAGGAAATGAGCAGAACGGAACGCTTGTTAACGCCCGCTGATGTCGCGAATCGCCTCGGTATTTCTAGATTCCTGGTTTATTGTTGGACCGTCAAGGGGTGGTTGCCCGGATTCAAATTTAACGGCTCCTCGCTCTGGAAGTACCAGCCCGAGGACATCGAGGCGCTAGTGCAGACCAAAGCTTTGGAGAGGCTGACGGCCATGCCGAATAGTTCGCCACCGCCGCCCGTCAAATCACAACGTCGGATCTCTCATGGCTAAACCTTCTCGAAAGCCCAGTGGCAAATGGTATCTGCGCATTCGCGACCGACATGGCGTCTGGCGCAATGAGGCGTGCGGCGCCCGAACCTCGCGGGATGCCACCGCTCTGCAAGGGGAGCGGCAAGTTCAGGAAGATCGCTACCGTATGGGACTTGATCTTGCTCCCCTCATAGATGAAGACGCGACCTTCGCCGGTCTGGTCTCTTGGTGGATGGAGTCCTACCTTCGGCAAAAACCGTCCTACGAATCGACCGTTGGGACCATTCGACGTCACATTCTTGAATCATCCTTGGCTGCATTGCCGCCCCGTGCGGTGACCCCGGGCAAGATCGAAGCATTGTTGCTGGAAAAAGCAGTGGTGTTATCCGCGTCCTCCGTGAACAAACTACGCGGCGCTATCGGGCGCGCGTTCGCAACCGCCATCAAATTCGAACGGTTCCACGGACCCAATCCCGTGCTTTCGGTCGCGAAGCGACGCGAACCTCAACGCCAGCCCAACTTTCTGACCCCCGCAGAGGTTGCGCAAACATTGCCACACGTTCCGCACGCGTGGCGTGGACTTGTTGCAACAGCGATCGGGATGGGACTGCGCAAGGGCGAGTTGTTTTCACTGCGCCGTCAAGACATCGATCTGGACAACGGCTTTGCTCACGTACGGCGTTCGCACCGTCGGGAAACTACCAAAGGTGGACACCAGGATGCGCTGCCAATTCCGACAGACGTCCGTCCGTTTTTGATCGCGGCCCTCAAACACTCGCAGTCGAATCTGGTGTTTCCGAATGAACAGGGCGAACAGCGCCACGCAAAAACGAATCTGACGCGCGTCATTCAGACCGCCATGATTCGAGCGGGGATCGTCAACGGGTACACCCACAAATGCCGACGACCGAAGTGCGGTTACAAAGTGAGCACCACCGACGGTGTCGAGCGTCGCTGTCCCACTTGCA
>JAYUPZ010000615.1:0-5745 GCA_043759805.1 Myxococcales bacterium
GCCGTGGAAATATTTTTGGATGCCAACGGCGATGGAAAGAGCTACATCGAATTGCAAGTTTCCCCGCGTGGTACGCTATTCGATACCTACTTGCCCGAGTACCGGAAGTACGAAGACGCGATCGATCCCAAGAAAAAGCCGTTCAGCTGGAATTCGTCGTGGAAGGTCGCGGTGTCGGTCGACGGCACGCTCGACAACCGCGACGATCTTGACCGCGGCTGGAACGTCGAATTGGCCTTGCCACTTGCGGACGTGAACGGCATGTTGAAAGACGGCAAGACCGTCGTACCACCGGTTTATGGTTCGCGCTGGCGCATGAACTTCTTCCGCCTTGATCAATCCAAGAGCGGCAAGCAGGACGCACAGGCCTGGTCGCCTCCGATGGTCGGTGATTTCCACAAGATGGATCGCTTCGGCGAGGTCTTGTTTGCCAACGAGAAGGGCGAAATTCCCGCGCCACCTGCTCCGGCCGGCGAAAAAGCCGCAGCCGTTCCGGCACCCGGAACGCCCCGAACCCCTGAAGAGACCACCGCCAAGATCAAGGCGGCCCTGAAGGGAATGCCCGCTCAGGAGGGCAATGGGCCGTCGGGTGGACAGATCATCAAGCTCGACGAAGCCACACGCTGAGTTGGGTTAAACTGAACGCCGTGCTGGAACGAACAACGCGGCGTTTCGTCTGCTTTGGCGCCGGGCTCTTTTGGGCCTGTGCAAGCGACGGTGCTGTTTCAGCTCCTACGCCGGTGCAGGGGGCGACGGGCGCGGGTATGGCCGCGGCACAAAGCCCGCGCACGATCGTGCCCTCGTTGCCTTCGGCTACGCACTATCGCGGTGGATACAACGCCAGGACGATAGCGCCGCCCTTGGATTCGTTGCTGGCAGCGCTTTTCCAAAACCTCTCAAGCAATAAAGAGGGGCCCTTTGCCGATGCACGCCTTGCGAAGGTTGCGACCGAGCTCGCAGTGATTGGCAACCCTGGCGATCTGACAATGCAGCAATTCCTGCTTTCGTATCACGGAGTGGTGGAACCTGAAATCACGATGCAGGTGCTGCGTTATTCGGTGCGGCCCGAGGCTCAGCTTGTTTCCGCGCTGGCAGACCAGTTGCGGACAGACTGGAAGAGAACGCCACCGAAGGCATACGGCATAGGCATTTCACGCAACGCGAAGTTCATTGATATTGGGGTGGTCTGGCTGGATCAGATACTGAACATGGATTCGATCGTGCGACGATTGCCTGCAACCGGAACAGCGGCGATTCGTGCCGAATTGCGCCCCGATCTGTCACAACCCGATGCAATGGTGCAACTCCCGTCCGGGCGCCTCGGGCGGATCCCGATTGGCCAGCAGGGAAACTTTGTGACAGCAGAGTTCCGCTGTGTCGATCGTGCGGGTATGTATCAGGTTGAGCTCGTGGCAACGGGTAAAGAGGGGGTCACAGTTCTTGCCAATTTTCCGCTCTGGTGTGGTACGAATCCTCCGGAGCGGCTTGTCGTTTCATCCGGTGCACCCCGTCGGGGACAGGATCCGGCTGCGATTGCTGCAGACCTCCTTGTACGGCTTAATCAATCGAGGCAGGAGCAGAGGCTTGACGCGCTTGTCCCGACCAAAGAACTCGATGCCGTCGCGTTGCAGCACAGCGCCGCGATGGCGAAAGCGGGTCGGGCCGCCCATCGACTGCCAAGGGGCGGTGAGGCCCCCGATCGCCTGCGTGCAGCGGGGATCACCGCACGCGTGATCATGGAGAACGTGGGTCTGCAATCGGCGCACGGAACCGACACGCGGGTCGATGCTCACGGGGCCAGTGCTGCCGAGATTCACGCTGCGTTTATGGCCAGCCCCGGCCACCGGGTCAACATCCTATCCGATGCCATCACCCATTGCGGAGTTGGGGTTGTGCGCGCTGTGAATGCCGATGGCATCGCTGTTTTCTACGTGACTGAACTTTTTGTGGCGTATTGAACGGTTGGTTGTCTTAGTCCGTCGTCTCCGGCTGCAACAGCAACACGTATCCAGTTGCGGTTTTGCTGACGCGCGGATCAAGAAGATCAAGGCTTTGCGCCAGCGCACGCAATCCATCCCCATTTTCGGAAAGACTTAAAAGTGGAACAACGTCGCCCGGTATCGACTCGTAGCAGATGGCGGTATTGCCATCGACCATTCCGAGGATGCGCTGAACCACATAGGATCCGGCCTGCGCCTGCCGTTGTACGCGAATGCGTTCTTCATCCGTCAACGGTACAGGGCGGCGTTCGACCACGACGTCGCGATTGACGCGCGGATCGTGCACCAGCACGAGGTGTCCTGATTTGGTCGGTCCTATTCGCAGCACAACGGCTTCACTTTTCAGCGTTTCGTCGGCCCCTTGAACCCCGGGCGGTTCACGAACAGGCATGCTTCCGTCGCCCTCCACGAGAACCTCCATCGCCATGCGCACGGGCCAAAGCCCGATGGCGTCCGCCATCGCAGCTGCCGACACGAACCGTTCACTGGGGACCTTGGCGAGTGCCTTGTGTAACGTTTCGGTGATGATGCCGGGGAGCCCCGGCACAAGGGTAGCGGGATCGGGTGGTGCCTCGGCAAGATGCTGATCGACGAAGTCAGGGCCCAGAAAGGGTGGTCGACCCGTCAAGCTCTCGAAGAGCGTGGCCGCGAGGGCATAAAGATCCGCTGTCGGGCTGATGCGGCCGCCCGTGATTTGTTCTGGTGACAGATACGCGAGGGTTCCGATGAGACCCCCCGTCTGCGTCTGTCCAAAATCCTGCAGGTGTGCCGCACCGAAATCGCCAAGTTTGGCGTTGCCCGCCGCATCAAAATAGATGTTGCTGGGCTTCACGTCGCGGTGAATTATCCCGGCAGTGTGAGCCGCGCCGAGTGCTGCGCACAGTTCCAGTCCTATTCGACGCACACGTGCCACCGAGATCCATCGTTCGTCGAGCAGTTCCGCCAGCGTTCCGCCTTGCAGATACTCGAACACCAGCAATCCAGCATTTCGATCCACGTCCAGCAGAGAGACAATGTTGGGATGACGCAGCCGATGGGTGGCTTCCGCCTCGAGGAGGAAGCGCGAGATCGCCTCCTCCTCGGCAGCCACGGCACCCACCGAAAGTATTTTCAGTGCCACGGTTCTTCCGAGCAATCGATCCTCGGCCAGATACACCCGACCTGTTCCGCCTCCCCCGATCAGGCGATCGACTACAAATCGCTCACTCGTTACGGTCTGGTGGCTGCCCGTTCCAACGTGGGTTGCAATCGCCCCGGTTTCGGGCGGCAATTCGGGCCGGATCCGTCGCACACGGCGTGCGATGTCATGTGCTGCCTCGGGAAAACCAAGTCCCAGCAAGATGCCACACAGCATTTGTTGTGCATCTGCGCGCAAGGGCAGAGGCACCGGCATTCGAATGGCAGCTTGTAGCGCCCGGGCCGCCTCGACCGGCCGTCCAAGACGCGCGAGCAAGCGACCGAGCAAGAGTTGCGCCTCTGCACGTTCGATGGAAACAAGCGGCGGCGAACCCGCATGACCCCCGATAACGAGGTCAAGCAAATCGGCGCTCTTTCGCAACTGTCCAAGCTCGGTCAGTAGCTGCGCCGTTTTCACGGGCATGCCTGCACGTCGAAAGAGATCAGCGGCTTTTTCCAGCGCTCCGGCGCGCTCTGCCGCCACCGCGGCGTCCTCGAAAAGACCGCGTCCGGCAAAGGCGGCGCTGACCCGCATCAACTCATCTTTCGCGTCGGCGGGTACGACGCGAGCGATGGCCCGCGCTCGATCGGACAGGCCAGCCTCGATGGCGAGTCGGATAGCGTACGGGCGATCGCCAGCCTCAAGGGCGAGCGGCAAGGCATCTTCGAAGCGCCAGAGTTTCTCGAAAAGCTGGGCCGCTTTCAGTGATTCTCCGGCATCAACCCAGAGTTGCGCCGCAGCCTCGGGATAGCCATCCGCCGTCAGGGTCCGGACTCGCAGGGCAAGCTTTGTCAGCGCGTCGGAATCCTGCATTGGGGCTCAACAACGAGCGGCTTTCATGGTAGCAGAACGCCATGAATTCCTCCGACAAGAATACCTCAGAGGGCGTATCGGCTAGCCCATCGCCTCTGCTCATCGTTGGTTCCGTGGCCTTTGATTCAGTGCAGACAGTTGTGGGCAAGCGGGATGAGGTCTTGGGCGGCGCAGCGTCTTATGCCGCCGTCGCAGCCTCATTCCTCGCCCCATCGCGCCTCGTTGGCGTGGTGGGGTCGGACTTCCAACACAGCCACATCGACTTCTTCCGCAGCCGCGGCATCGATACCGCGGGCATCGAGGTGGCCGAAGGTCGTACGTTTCGCTGGGCCGGTCGATATGCCGATGACTTTTCCAGCCGTACCACCCTCGATACGCAGTTGAATGTGTTCGAGACCTTCAAGCCGCGCCTGCCTCCGGGATGGAACGAGTCGGATTTCGTTTTCCTCGCAAACATCGATCCGGTTCTCCAGCTCGAAGTTTTGGGTCAATGCAATCGGCCCCGCTTTGTTGCCTGCGACACGATGAACTTCTGGATTGAAGGTCGGCGTGACGAACTGGGCCTGTTGCTCAAGAAGCTCGACATGTTGTTGTTGAACGACGAAGAGGCGCGTCAGTTGTCGGGCCTTTCCAGCTTGCCGGCTGCCGCACGTGCGATACTCGCCATGGGTCCAGCGTCGGTTGTGGTCAAGCGGGGCGACGCGGGTGCCTTGTTGTTCCACAAGGGCGGTGTGTTCGCGGCTCCTGCGTTCCCGATCGAAACGGTGGTCGATCCGACAGGTGCTGGGGACTCTTTTGCCGGTGGATTCATGGGCTGGTTGGCCCGCATGGGCGGAACCTCACCAGCCGACATTCGTACGGCGCTTGTACTTGGCACGGTGACGGCCTCGTATTGTGTGGAAGACTTCAGTCTGGATCGCTTTCGGACACTCGACCTTGCGCAGATTCGCCAGCGTTTCATGGCGTTCTCGGATCTCGTCCACTTCGAGAAAATTCGGTTTTAGATCGCGCGGCTGCCCTTCAGTTGGGTCTTGAGCCGGGTTTGCCGGGGCGCTTACCGCCAAAAACCGCGTCCCATCCGCGACGGTATTCGTCAGTGCTGACATGCGCCGGGCCGGGGTTGCGCAAGGAGGGTGAATGCTCGGCGTTGCTTTTCGGATCGTATTCGGTCCGCACGCTATAAACCATGGGCATGTCCTTCCGAGGTTTTAGGGCAATGACCTCTCCGTCGATGGGCTCACCCTCACGCATCGGGCGCACGGTTCCCATTTCAGGCGCCTCGCTGTTGGGGCGCTTGCGGAGAATGTGAACGCCCGTCCGATCTGCGGTTGGTCCTAGCACCACCGCGAGATCCTGTTGTTCGAGGGGGACCGCTCGTTTGCGAGACCGCTTTTTTGGTGCGGTCTTCGTGGTCAACTTCTTTTGCGCCACGGAGATGATTGTAAGATATTCACCATCTTGACGCCATCCCCAGAATCCGGCGATTTTTTGCGCGCTCGCAACCAGTTGCTCGCCGCGCTGCTCGGCAATGGGGGACTTGAAAGCGGCAAGGTGGCGTTGCTGAAGAGCTGGCAACACCTGGCGGTGCTCGCGGTCGAAGGCGGAGCGCAGCTGCTCGTCATCACACCGGGGCCCGAAGGGAGCGAACAACTGTTAACGCGCTTACGCTCCATGCTTTCGCAGCAACCTTTTGGTCTGCTGCTGCTGGTGGTGGTCGGCGGTCCACCGCCGTTTCGAGAAAGCCTGGCGGCGTTG
>JAYUPZ010000616.1:0-12238 GCA_043759805.1 Myxococcales bacterium
GCCAGTCTGGATACTCTCCAACGAAGCTTCTGCGCCATTTTTGGCAGCTTGTACTGAGCTCGGGAACACTTCCATTGCGTTTGCTCGCACTGTTTGGCGCCTCGGCGATCGTCATCGCCATCCTGAGCAGCGCGTACTTGATCTGGCGTCGACTGGAACATCAAGTTCCCGTACAAGGGTGGACGTCGACGGCCGTCATCGTTGCACTATTTGCGGGAGCGACCCTCGTATCTTTGGGAATCATCGCGGAATACCTTGGGTTTGCGGTTTCCATGGCACAAGGAAAACCCCCGTATCTTATTGTGGGTGGACCACGGGAAGAAATCGGAAAAAGTCCGTGAGACGAAAGACCTGGATCGTCGGGCGGGGATTGCTGGGAGCCGCAGTGGTTCGGGCGCTCCTTGAACCCGACTGGATCGAGCCCATTCCCATCGCTTGGGATCACGCGACATTCGAACAAAGTGTGACGGATGCGGTTCGAGCATTCGCAGTCGCAATCGAAGACAGCACCTGGCAGATTCTGTGGTGCGCAGGCGCGGGGGTCGTAGGCACCTCGAAGGCTGAACTTGCGGCCGAGACGACATCATTACGTTACTTTGTTACACAACTGCTTCGATACCCTGCGTTTCGAGCGAATCGCGGACTGTTTTTCCTCAGCAGCAGTGCCGGGGGTGTTCACGCAGGCGCCGAAACGATGCCAATCACCGAGACGTCGCGACCAATGCCGTTGTCCGATTACGGGCGCGCAAAGATGGAACAGGAACAACAGATTTTGGCATGGGCCGAGTCATTGCCGAATGTTTCGATCATCGTGGGTCGGTTTGCCAATCTTTTTGGCCCGGGACAGCGACTTAACAAACCACAGGGCCTGATATCACAACTATCGCTGAGTATGATCTACGGGGTTCCCGCACACATCTTCGTGTCGTTGGACACGATTCGGGATTATCTCTACTCCGACGATGCGGGAAGAATGGTCGTGGCAACGCTCACTCCGGTTTGGCAAGATGATTCGGCCAAGCAACCCCGTCGCCTTGTCAAGATCTTCGGATCCGAGGCGGAAATCTCGATAGCGGGGCTCCTCGGCGTCTTCCGCAGGCTCGGAAAACGCCCCTTGCGCGTCGTCTCGTGCGTTTATCCACAAAGCGCCCTGCAACCACGTCGGTTGCAGTTTCGCTCGCGGGTTCTGGCCGAAAACACCCACGCCAACATCATTCGTCGCACAGATCTGCTTGAAGGTATCTCGAGCGTTTACTACCACCAGCTTAGATTGTTTCAGAACGGAAAACTTCCTCCACCTCACCGACGAAACTAAGTCGCAGCCGAGATCTCTATCGACGGGCGCGAACCTCGATCCAGATACGCAGACCCGACCCGTTTGATAGAGCGACGCATTCAGCCGTGGTATCTTGCCGGGGTTATCGTCGATTTAGAAAACGAAGCAACCGCCCGACCGCAGCGTACGGGTGACTATCGCAGCGTGGACAACACATCGTGGCTGCTGTCGCGCCACGGGAAGCTCTTTCTCGTGTTGTCGGCCGCCGCGCTGTTGCGTCTCGTTTACTTTCTTCAGTATAGCGTCTTGCCTTTTCTCGACGCGCCGATGTTCGATTCTCTGGCTTATATCCGACAGGCAAACGCGATTTCAAGCGGTGACTTTGGTGACGCATCGCTCGTTGCGTTCAGTCCACTGTACGGATATTTCCTCGCCACCTTCGGCGACGCGATGATCGGTCTGCAATTTGCGATGGGCCTTTTGAATCTGTGGCTCATCTTCTCGATTGTGCAACGAACGGCGAGCTTGCAAGCGTCGCTGGTCGCGATGGGACTGGGGCTGGGATACGGCATGTTCATGTTTTACGAAAGCAAGGTTCTGTCCGAAACCCTGGGACTGACACTACAGCTTGTAGGCTATCGATTTTTTTTCTCTGCCAATTTCCGCGCGGGACGTTGGGCATCAACCCTGACAGGGGGATGTGTAATGGGGTTGGCGGTCTTGGCACGAACGAACCTGCTGTTCAGCACGGTTTTCATGGTCGGGGCCGCATTTTTACCATGGGGCAAATCGGACCCTGTCAACTGGCGCACCCGCACCGTCCGAACCCTGGGATTCGGAATTGGAATCGCCGCAATCCTCACCCTCAACGGTATTTGGAACCAATCGAACATGGGGCGTTTCATCCCGTTGCGTGCGATGAAAGTGAGCGATGCTCAGCCCTGGGACGGTTCGATCCAGCGCTTCAGCCGCGATGGCAAAAGCACCATGGTGGATGCGCTTGACTACATTCGGCGCGCCGAAGAGGTCCTTGCGAGCCCACCCTCGGGATTCATGGGCATGGGGGTTTCAGCCTGGAAACCCTGGGATCTGCTGCGTTCGACACCTTCGAAACTGAGGCGCGTGTTCTCGGACACTGAAACGACTTTCTTATACGGCTATTACGGCGAGCGTTCGGAAGTTCCCATCTTGCGCTGGCTCCCGGTGTCTGTCGGTAGCCTACTTCTGTTGGCACTCTGGGGAATGATTGCGCGTATTCGAGCCGAAGGTCCCTGGGCGTTGGTCCCGTGGTTGCCGTTTATTCTGGGCGTCATGGCTTCGTCGGTGATGTACTACCCCGCCAGCAGCTATCGCGTCCCGATGGTGCCAACGTTGGTGTCTCTTTCGGCTTTCGGCGTGACGGAAATCGTCCGTGTATGGCGAATCCGCGTGTTCCGACCGTTTGCCTACGCAACCGCGGCAGTTTGCCTGTGGTTCGCAATCGGCACCTGGACCTATACTCTCAACGATCCAGCAATGTGGCACCTCCGCGTTGCCGAGGGTGAAGCACGTCGCGGCGAAAATGCCGCTGCCAGGGAGCGTGTGAAGCGTGCGTTGTCGATCGGCGCGCGATCCCCAGAAGTGCTTGAGCGTATTCGGTATGTCGAGTCTCTGATGAATTGAACTTGCCCCGGTTTGGAGGGCTTCGACAACCACCGGATCCAATCGTCTATCGGTTTTGTGAGTCCCGTGCATGACGAGACCGTTACCATCGCCGTCTAAACGTGGTTCAAGATCTCCGTGAGCGCGTCCACGAGTGGTCGGCGAGCGGCTAGTAAACGTGGCTCACTTTGGTGGCCGCCCGTGAACAACACGCAGGCACAGCCAAGCGCCTCGGCGAGTTCGTGATCGTGCAACGTGTCTCCGACAAGCAAAACCTCGTCCGGACGCGCGCCCATCTCCGCCAGTGCGCGCCGGCCCACCTCCACCTTTGAACCTGCTTGTAAGTCGCCGGTACCGTGGTGGCTTTCAAGAAAGGGCGCGACGCCATAGCTGTGCAGCATCTCGCCGAGCAAGCCGTGTTCCATCGCCGAAACCACCCGCTGGCTTCGCAAGCGACCCCGCAAGGTTGCCAACAAGGACAAGACGGAAGAATGCAGCGTGACAGAAGAAAGCCGCGATCGATAAAGCGCAATAAAGTCGACGGACAGCTGTCCGAAATCTTCTCGATCGAAATCAAAACCCAGCCCTTCGTAGTAGGCGCGTACGGGAAAACCAAAAGCGCCCACGTACGACGAACGGGAAAGGGGCGGTATGGCACGTTCGTGGAGCAAGGTATTCAGGGTATCGACGCAACAATCGACATCGTCGAGAAGCGTTCCGTTCCAATCCCAAATAATGTGTTGAATCACGCGAACTGAACCTGCAATCTAAGGTGGATCCTGGCAATTGCGCGCGCTATTTCGCCTTGCGCAGGGGCGCGCCACGCGATCGCTTTCGCGCCCGTTCTGCGGCCTCGAACTTTGCCTTTTTGTAGCCATGCAGCACGGGTTCCGCAGGCACGAGACAATTGGGTCCACTTCCGATCCAATTCGAAAGACCCAGTCGACGCAACGCCTGTCGCAAGACGGGCCAATTGTCGGGATCGTGGTAGCGCAGGAACGCCTTGTGAATCTGGCGTAGTTTCAGATCCTTCGGGACCTCAACCGTTTCACTGGTACGGCTGACCTTCTTGAGCGGGTTTTTACCGGTGTGATACATCGCCGACGCGGTGGCCATTGGCGTCGGCAAGAAGGTCTGCACCTGATCGGGGCGAAATCCATTTTTCTTCAGCCAAAGGGCCAGATGGGCCATGTCCGTTTCGGAGGTTCCTGGATGGGCCGCGATGAAGTAAGGAATCAGGTACTGCTTTTTTCCGGCTTCTTTCGTGTACCGCTCGAAAAGCTTCCGGAACTTTTCATAGCTGCCGATGCCGGGTTTCAACATCTTCGATAGCGGCCCGTCTTCGGTGTGTTCGGGCGCTATTTTTAGATAACCACCCACGTGATGGGTGGCGAGTTCCTTGATGTACTCGGGAGACTCAACCGCGAGATCGTATCGAACACCCGAGGCGACCAGCACCTTTTTGATGCCCGGCAGGGCACGCGCCCGTCGATACAAATCGATCAAGTGACCGTGATCGGTATTCAGGTTCTCGCATACCCCGGGGTAAACGCAGGACGGCAAACGACAAGCTGCCTCGATCTTGGGATCTTTGCATGCCAATCGATACATGTTGGCGGTTGGGCCACCGATATCGGAGATAACGCCGGTAAAACCTGGACTTGTGTCACGGATCGCCTCGATCTCACGCAAAACCGAATCGGCGGAACGATTCTGAATGATGCGCCCTTCGTGTTCGGTGATGGAACAAAAAGTGCAACCGCCAAAGCATCCCCGCATGATGGTCACGGAGTTTTGAATCATCTCATACGCAGGAATGCGTGCGCCGCGATAACCGGGATGGGGAACCCGGCGGTAAGGCAAGTCGTAAACACCATCCATTTCCACGGTGGTCAGGGGCAAGGGCGGTGGATTCATCCAGACATCTCGATCGCCGTGCTGCTGGACCAGAGCCCGGGCGTTTCCCGGATTCAACTCCTGATGAAGGACGCGGGATGCGTGGGCATAGAGAACCTTGTCGTCGCGAACCGCCTCGAAGCTCGGCATTCGTACGACAGAGTGTGCGCGATCCGCACGATGCGATCCCGTGCGCAATCGAGAAGCTGGGATGGCATCCGGGGCCGGAACATCACATCCGGGGCCACCGGGCGTGTCCATCGAATAGGGATCGATGTGGCGATCGATTCTCCCGGGTTGATCAAGCGAGCTCGAATCGATTTCCGAAAAACCAGGCAACAGAACACCGGCCTTTCGTAAAAACGTGGTGCCGCGAATATCTGTGATGGCAGAGATGGCTTCCCCGGCGTCGAGTCGTCGTGCGACCTCGGCGATCTGACGTTCTCCATTGCCGTAAACCAGAAGATCCGCCTTGGCATCGAGGATCGCCGAACGGCGAACGCTTTCGGCCCAGTAATCGTAGTGCGCCGCACGTCGAAGGCTGGCCTCGATACCGCCTATCACGATGGGCACACCGGAATACGCTTCACGACATCGCTGTGCATAGGCGTTGACGCTGCGATCAGGACGCAAGCCTCCCTGACCATCGGGCGAATAGGCATCGTCGCGTCGGATCTTTCGGTCAGCCGTAAAACGGTTGACCATCGAGTCCATGTTGCCGGCCGTGATGCCGAAAAACAGACGCGGCCGACCGAGGGCTCGGTAGGGATTCACGGAACGCCAGTCGGGTTGTGACAAGATTCCAACCCTGTATCCCAGGGCTTCGAGCAGTCGACCCACGAGCGCCATCCCGAAACTTGGATGATCGATGTAGGCATCGCCCGTCACAACGATCACGTCGCACTCGGCCCAGCCGAGCGCTTCCATTTCTTGCCGCGTCGTGGGTAAAAACGGAACCGAGGTGGTGCGAGCACCTGCCCCATCAAAGAGCGTCGGCTTCAGATGGTTGGGGCTGACGATGCGAAATCCGCCGGGTAGGTAGTCTCCTTCGTCTCGCATTGGGTTGTCGCTCAGACGCTCCATGATAGCCTCCCGGGAATGCGGCCGCTCGTTATCCCAGCCGCCCTTCTGCTGTTTTCCGCGCTACCAGGCAAGGGGAATGCCGCGGCGCTCTGCCGCAACGAGGGCAACATCCACCTCTGGATCTCACCCAGGGTGCCAACCAGCAATCGACCGTTGCGGGTGCTTGTGACATCGCGCGGCGGTGCACCTGGGAATCGTATTACCATTGTCGCGGAACGAAACGGGACTGTCACCACCGTGGAGGGCCGACCCCAAGAAGGCCTCCCGCGTGCACTCGACGCGCCCATGAAGCCGCTAGCGATCGGGCGGTATCGGATCCTGATGGGCGATCCCGAATCCCCCTTGGCTTGTGCGGAAGTCACCGTGGAAGGCAAGAGCGCTGCGGCCGAAGACCGCAAGGTACAGACCTACTGGCCAACCCTGAAAGCGTGGGACGCGGACCATGAAGACCTGTACTCGGCCTGGGTTGAACGTTTATTCGATGCACCTGCGGATGAAGAGCTTGGTTTTCGACCGCTCGCACAGGCGCTGCGTGATCCGAAGCGCAACGCCCTTTTCGACCACCTCGGTCTCGGCGAAGATGCCCCAACCAGCCGACGAGCCCTGAAGGCTGCCCCCGATTGCGCCGATCTACCCTATTTTCTGCGGGCCTATTTCGCGTGGAAGATGGGGCTGCCCTTTGGCCTGCGCCAGTGCGACCGGGGAACGCAGACACGCGCGCCCCGTTGCGAGGGACTCGCCACGAATGCGGACCCCATCAAAGCCACGGGACCGCTGGATGCGTTTGCGCAGTTCTCACGTTTGTTGGCCAACACGGCGCACTCGGGTTCCATCCGTACTGCGCTTTCCGACGAAAACACGGACTTTTATCCCATCGATCTTGATCGAGAAGCCTTGCGTCCGGGTGCGGTTTTCGCCGATCCATACGGGCACGTTCTCGTGGCAGCACGCTGGGTTCCACAGAAAGACGGTCGTCCGGGATTGTTGTTTGCGGTCGATGGTCAGCCCGATGCCTCGATCACGCGCAAGCGATTCTGGGAAGGCAATTTCCTGTACGCAAACAATCTGGAAAGCGCGGGCGCTGGTTGGAAATGGTATCGACCGTTAATACGCAGCACAGACGCGCCGGGCAAACCACTTCCCCATTTTTCGATGGCGCAATCGAAGTTAGACGCCGATGCGTTTTATGCGCGCATGGGCAAACTCGTCAATCCCGCAGGCATGGACCCGGAAACCGCGTACGACGAAACTTTGAACGCCCTGCACGAACAGTTGCAGGCGCGGGTGCGCTCCGTGGACAACGGCGAGCAATACATGAAGACCAACCACGATCCGGTGGTGGAGATGCCCGATGGCCCGCGCATCTTTGAGACCACGGGTCCATGGGAGGACTACGCCACGCCCTCGCGAGACCTGCGCCTCCTCATTGCCATGTCGGTTCTCGAAAACCTGCCCCGCCGCGTGGTGCAACACCCGGAGTTGTTTCGGCTCAACGGCCGAGCGCCCGCCGAAGTTACGCGCGCCGTGCAAGCCCGGCACCGGGCTCAAATCGCGCAACGATTCATCGACTACATCCGTACGGATGGCAGCAGCATTCGACTTTCCGTGGCCGACATCTTGGCGCGCAAGGAAGCCTTTCAAGGGGCCTACAACCCAAATGCCTGTGTGGAGTCGCGGTGGGGGGCGAAACCGGGATCGCCCGAGGCCAGCCCTTGCCGACGGCAAATTCCCGAAGCGCAGTTCAACAAAATGTCCGAATACCGAAAGTGGTTTGCCGAAACCCGTCGCCCGCCCCGACCCTGAGCAAAACAACGCCGTGCGCTACGGCGACTGACTTGCTCGGTCTGGAGCGGCAGGTAATAGTCCCTGCCGCGTGAGTAATCTGGAACACGAAAAATCCCCCTCCAATCCTTCGGGGCGGGCCGAGTCGGAAACCACGCTCGCACGGTTGATCTTCGACGGCCCGGTTGATCCGCGAAAAGCGAGCAAGGGCATCGTCCGAATCGCGTGGATAGCGTTGGCGATAATGCTCGGGATGGTTGCCATTCTGAACTGGGTGGTTCCCGAGCCGTTGGTGGTGGCAAGTCTCTACCTTCCCCACATTCTCGGAGCCATCGCTATCATCATCGGAGCGAGGTTGGGCCGCACCAAACACGGCGTCGCTTTGGCCGTGGCGTTCGGTTGGGTTGGGCTCACCATTGCAACGTTTGGCCATGGTGGCATTACCCATTTCGCCGTCATCGGCTTTCCCTTGCTCGTCACCATTGCCGGTGTCATTTGGAAATTGCGCTTCGCCGTGGGCGTGGCCATCGCCGCAGCGGTATCGCTCATAACCGCAGCCTTGCTCGAAACCAGCGGGCACCTGACCGTTGTGCTGACGAATCCACACTCGCCTGTGCGAGCACTGATGGCAACCCTGGTTGTTCTCGGCATCACCCTCGCAACAGTTGTCGCCGCCAACCAAGTCGTCGCGTCGGCCGTTGGAACCGCCCAACGAACCCAGGCGCGTTTTGGCGCACTTGTTCACCAGTCGCCCGATGCCCTTGTCTTCATGGACAAAGAAGCCCGGGTCCAATTCATGAACGATGCCTCGGTCGCGCTTTGTGGCTATTCCCGACAGGAAATACTCGGACTTCGGATCGATTTGCTTCCGTTTTTTCCGCCGCAATTTCGCAAAATCGCCGCACAAACGTATCACGCAATATTGCAAAGCGATCTGGAAACGCCTCCTCGCGAGGCACGCATTATCAACAAAAGTGGCCGCGAACTCGTCGTCGAGGTCAACCGACGACGGGTCGAGCTACCCGATGGCGCGCTCGGGATTCAGTACACCATTCGCGACATCTCCGAACGCCGTCGCTCCGAAGGGTTGCGATACGAATTGCAAAATCGCCTGCAAGAGGCACAGCGACTCGAAACCGTTGGTCAGCTGGCCGGTGGCGTCGCCCACGATTTTAACAACCTGTTGACGGTCATTCTGGGACAGGGCGAGTTGTTGCTATATCAAGATCTGCCCGACCACACGAGGGCCCAAATCCAGCAGATCTTGAAGGCAGGCGATCGCGCACGCGTGCTGACCCAACAGTTGTTGGCCTACGCTCGTCGACAGCGGCTGGAACTGACAAGCGTCTATCCCAATGCCGCAATCAAAGAGTTGCTACCGTTACTGCAGACGCTCGCAGGCCAGACGAATACGGTCACGGTGCTTCTCGACGAAAAAGCGGGGACGATTCGAGTCGATCCCGGCCAGCTCGATCAGGTCCTCACCAATTTGGTTGCCAACGGTCGCGATGCTCTGCCGACTGGGGGAACCATTATTATCCGAACCAAGGCCGTGGTCGGGAAAAGCCAAAAAGCAGGCGTTCAAATTGTGGTGGAGGACAACGGTCATGGCATGGACGAAGAAACGCAGGCCCGGATTTTCGAGCCATTTTTCACGACCAAAGATCCGGATCGGGGGACCGGACTCGGCCTCGCGGTGGTGGACGGAATCGTGTCACAAAACGGTGGGCAAATATCCGTCAAGAGCGCGCCGGGAGAGGGCTGTCAGTTCATCCTCGAATTTCCCTGCGCAGAAACACCCGCGCAACCCGAGGGTGAACGGGCCCAAACCCTTCCCGCAACCAGCCAGACCATCTTGTTGGTGGAGGACGAGGAAGCAGTTCGAGAGACCACCGAGGCGATGTTGCGTGCCCTCGGTTACGAGGTATGCGCGGTCAGCGACGCAAAACTGGCATTGCAAACAGTGACCGAAGCCGGTCGGCGCTTCGGACTTATCTTGACGGACATTGTCATGCCAGGTCAGACCGGGCCTCAGCTCGTTGAAAAGTTGCGAACGTTCGGCGTCACCTGTCCCGTCATTTTCATGTCGGGTTACGTCCGGGACGCGGCTTCGCGCGGGATTCCTGCCGGCAGCGGATTTCTTCGCAAACCCTTTTCAGCCCAACAGATCGCCGAGCAAATCAACGCGGTCTTTTCCGCAAAACGCGACCTCACACCGGTGACTGGAACACCCTCGCGAGAGTCATGAACCCCAGGCGGTTTTCTGCCCGTATGTCCATGTTAGAATTCGGCCATGGCTGACACCATCTTTACGAAGATCCTTTCCGGCGCCATCCCTTGCCATCGTGTCTACGAAAACGAACACGTCTTGGCCTTTCTAGACATCAATCCCGTCAGTCAGGGACACACGCTGGTTATTCCGAAAGAGTCGGCCGAAACCCTCGATTATCTGTCCGACGATGCGGCAGCGGCGCTCGGGCGATCACTGCCACGCATCGCGCGCGCGGTGCTTGCCGCCACCGGGGCAACGGCCTTCAATGTCCTGCAAAACAACGGTTTGCAGGCGCATCAGGCTGTATTTCATGTTCACTTTCATATCATTCCAAAGTTTGCAGACGGCCGCGCCGATGCGGGCCTTGGCATCGGGTGGAAGCCGGGCGCGCTTGCGCGAGACGTGGGAACTTCGCTTGCAGAAAGCATCGCTGCACGTCTCGCGGAATAGACGCGATTACTTCAACCATTCGGAGTGAACCGGACCCGCTTCGGGGCGGTCCACGCGCAGGTAGGTATGCGCTCCAAACGCATCACGCTGCGCCTGAGTCATGTTTTGCGGCAAACGCCCCATGCGATAGCTGTCGAAATAGGCAAGGCTGTCGGCGATTGCAAACATCGGGATACCGAGGCTTTGAGCCAGCCCTCCGACGCGCCGCCAGTTCGGCTGCAATCCAAAGAGCATTTCCTCGAAGTCCGGATCGACCAGCAGGTTGGGCAGATCGGGTGTGCGACGGTACGAGGTCATGATCGTCGCAAGCAAACGAGCACGGATGATGCAACCACCGGTCCAGATGCGGGCCATTTCCCCGAGATTGATGTTCCATTTGTATTGCGCGCTGCCGGCCTTGATGAGCGCCATTCCCTGCGCGTAGGAACAAATCTTCGAGGCCAACAATGCGTCGTGGGCGGCGGCAATGATGCTGGCTTTCTCCGAAGCAGGCGGTGGTGGCGAAACCACGCCGCGAATCTTCGGTTGGGCTGCAACCCGTTCCGCCTTGAGGCTTGACATGCCACGGCCATCAAGTGCCGCCGCCATCGTCGGAATCGGAACACCCAGCTTCAAGGCCACCTCGGCGGTCCACCGGCCGGTGCCTTTTTGCTCAGCCTTGTCGAGCACGAGATCGATGAGTGGGTTACCCGACTCGGGATCTTTTTTGGCGAGAACCCCGGCGGTCAGTTCGATGAGAAACGATGACAATGGGCCCTCGTTCCAGCGAGCGAAGATGTCTGACAACTCCGCTGCACCAAGACCAAGACCCCTCGACATCAGATCGTACACCTCGGCGATGAGCTGCATGTCACCGTATTCAATGCCGTTGTGAACCATCTTGACGAAGTGGCCCGCACCATCCGGCCCGTTGTGGGCGACACAGGGACCCGACTCGGTTTTGGCTGAGATCGCCTCGAGAATCGGCTGCAATGCTTTCCACGCATCCGTACTACCGCCTGGCATTAAGGATGGACCGCGACGCGCACCTTCCTCACCGCCCGACACCCCCATGCCCACGAAGTTGAGACCGGCCGCGGCCATCTCGGCTTCGCGACGCTGGGTTTCCTCGAAATAGGTATTGCCGCCGTCGATGACGATGTCGCCAGGCTGCAAGAGAGGCTTGAGCTTTTTCAGAACTTCATCGACCGCCTTGCCTGCCGTGACCATCATCATGATGCGACGGGGTCGTTCAAGGCTCCCGACGAGCTCTTCAAGCGTGGAGGTCGCGACGCAGTTCGGGTTCGCGGCAACGAAGGCCTTCGTCACGTCCTGTTCGAGGTTCCACACTGCGACCTTGAAACCGTGATCGGCGACATTCAGCGCCAGGTTTCGGCCCATTACACCCAAACCCACCATCGCGAAGTTGGCGTTACTCATGTTGTTGTCCGTTATCCTTGTTGGTTAGCGACGCCAGGAGGGCGTCTCGGGCAGAAGTTTCATAAAAGCCGCAATTAAATTTTCTTCATAGGCACCGTTGAAGGTGCCGTTGAAAAATCGTTCCAGACCCTCGTCGTTGAAGGCTTGCCAGGATTCCTGTTCAGACCCGGGATTGATCGGGAAAAACAGGGCTCCGACATCGCGGGCTGCTTTCAGATCACCTGGGGCGTCACCCATCATCAGAACGTTGTTGGCCGCGTATTTTCCACGGGTCGTCAGTGTCAGGTGCTCGGTCTTGCTACCCATCTCCTGCCCTGCAATCAATGCCACCTGCTTGTCGATGCCGTGTTCTTGCCATTCGCGCACCAACGCCTCTGCTGGCGTGGCCGACACAACCAACACGTCTGCTCTGCCTTGCA
>JAYUPZ010000617.1:0-2710 GCA_043759805.1 Myxococcales bacterium
ACTTCACCGAAGGCGCGTACTGCATCCGCAACACCGGATTTGACCTTGAAAAGGCGACTGTCGTCGGCTTTCATGTTGTCGCAACTGCTGGCGCCGCAAGTGCCACAGGCTGTATCAGAGCCGGCACATTCCAGAGTTCCGTCGCCACCCGTGAAGGTTTGATCACAGGTGTTCCAGTTCATCGAACCCGATGTATCAAACGCAATGAGGACCCGGGGCTCTCCGCCTAGCAAAGACATCGGCAGGGGTGCCTCGTCGGTGTCGATCGCTGCGTGGCAATCGGGATCGGTCGGAAAGTCCGTGAGACCGTCGTTGTCATTGTCCAGCCGATCCTGACAGGCCGCAAGTTGCAGCTCACTTGTGTCGTTGGCATCGACACATCCGGTGTCCGCAGGAAAATCAATCAGCGCATCGCCGTCGTTGTCTACGCCGTCGCTGCAGGCCGGGTTGCCGTTCTCCGTGTTGTCGGTTTCCATCGAACAGGAAAGATCCGTGGGGAAATCGGTGAATCCGTCGTTGTCGTTGTCGATGTTGTCGCGACATTGATAAACAGGGTCGGATTCGTTGCTATCGTCGGGGCCGTCGCAGCCGACATCGGCGGGAAAATCAGTTTTGCCATCGGTGTCGTCGTCCTTGAGATTGGAACACGCGGGTGTGAAGGATACGAAACACGCGGTCGACAATTCGCTTGGCAGCTCACCCGGGGCCTGGGCCGTCGCGCGAACTTCCAGGCCTCCATAAAGCGATCCAAAGGCCGTAAAGTTGTTGACGGCAAAACGCTGACCCGCGCTGTTGCCGCTGCCGCGTTCCATCCCATTGAAAAACAGGCGAATCACCGTGCCATCGGCCTCGGTGGTCGAGCCCGCGATGCTCGTCAACACATCGGGAATGGGACAGTCAAGCGTTGGAATAGCCGAACGAGGCGCGCCCACGGCAACCGTCACCAGATCGTTGAAGTACGTTTCAAAGGCTCCGCCAAATCCACCCTGACTGCCCCACAGTTGAACGTCAATCGGGTAAAGACCGCTGGCGGTCCCCGGTGCGACGACGACCGACAACGAAATCGTTCGACTGTCGGATGGGGCAAATGCCCTGTTGGGTACCGTGCAGAGATTGTTGGCGCACGTCATGGCGGCGTTTCCAACCATCGCAGCGCTGACATTCCAGCCAGCCGGCATCCCGAATCGAAGGGTTTCAAAATCGCCCGAGCCGCTGCCAATATTGGAAAGGTTTCCGTTAAGGTTGACGGTTGCGCCGGCCGCCACACTTGCGGGCGTGTTGATCGTGAGCTTCGCCCTTGTAATACCCTTGACGATGGTGAGGGCTTGCGTCGTGTATGAAACCGCGGGACCGCTAGGGGGGGTCCCGTTGTAGTCGGCGAACATGACGTTTGTGACGTGTCCCCCACCCCCCACCGTGAATCTGCCTGTGATGGTGTAGGAATCTCCCGGGGCAAGCGTGCCAAAATTCCAGGTGATGCAGGAATGCGTTCCACAGGTCGCGGGCCCTGTGGGCGCAGGCGACGTTGGCATTAATGACCCGGGAACGAGAGAAATGTCCGTCGAATCGTAGCGCAATCGAGCCGTTACATTCGTTTGCGGATTCAGTGACAGATTTTTTCCCGTCAGTGTGAAGGTCAAGGTATCACCCGTGGTCGCGAGCACCTTGTCCACGTCGAGCTCAAACTGAAGGTTCAAAAACACACAGGCGGGCGAAGCCAGGTGCGTCGGCCAGGGATTGTCCTTGCCACGGGTGTTGTCGCTCGCCGCCGAGGTGTCGCCGCCAAAGGTTTCAGCGCAGTTGGCGTCGCGACCGATATTGCCATCCAGCGGTGTGCCCAGCACTTTCAGAAAGACTTCCACCCATTGCGGCTCACCCACTCGCAATTCACCGCTTGCAAAGCGAACAGCACGTGTGTTGACGGGCAGTGGGTTCGCAGGGGTCACGTCAAACCCGCTGTTGTTGCCGGTCGCATCGACGTTCACGCGACTCAGGGTGCCGTTTCCAGTTGCGGCATTGCCACTGCCGATCTGCGATCCCGGATACTCTACCCGTTGCCAGGGGCCGACCACGTCATTGAATTGGATGACCGTGTTGGAGATGCGGCTGGCTTCGTATTGGTAGTACGTTTGGGGCCCCGCCACCGGAGAGGCGTAACCGAACGGACCATTCCCCGTACCGCTATTCTTCGACGCATTCAGGCTCCCCGAGGTTCCGAAGGCCATGGCCTGGGTTAAATCCCAGGCATTGTGCGCGTACGCCTGAGCGTTTTGATCAAGCCCATAGAGCCGCTTGATGGGACGTACATTCAAGGGCTCGTCTGGAAAGGGTGTGCCATTGACAAGTGTGATGAAGGCGTTGGCGGGGGTTTGCCAGCTTGAGACACCGGTCGTGAAAAATATGCCGGTATCTGCGTGGACCTGCGCTATCGAACCATCGGCCAAATTGCGATTGCCCGTCGATGAGGGAACCGAATCGAATCCGTTACACGGGCGGGCACAGCCATCGACAGAAATACCGGGAAAACGTGGGGGAATCGAAAGACCATTTTCGTCCAACAAACGCAGACCAACCACCTGCGTGTTCGAGGGAATGTAGTCTGTCAGATAACCCGCGAGGCCCCGAATCTGTCCCTCAGGGACTGGCAAATAAAGCATCCGGAATGAAATGATGTCGCCGGTTGCAATCTTGACGTCGGTTGAACCGCCTC
>JAYUPZ010000618.1:0-5742 GCA_043759805.1 Myxococcales bacterium
ACGGGATTGTAGTCGGGGCGGGTGGACCAACAATCGCCGTCCACCCAGACGCCATCCAAATCGTATTTGGCAATGGCTTCATGCAACTGCGGGATCATGCGCTCGCGGACATAGGCGCCAAAGGTTGAGGTCGCTCGGTCGTCCCTCGTGCCATCGGGTCCCATTCGGGCCCATTCGGGATGTTGTTCGATGGCGAGTGAATCCCACACACCAGAAAAGTGAATCACAAGGGGAACCCCGCGGGCGCGTGTTGCGCGGCGCCAGATCGCAAGCGAGTCGTTCACGATGCCAGGGGACGAATCGCTCACGGTCGATCGATAGCCGAGCCACCCCACGTGGCCCTTGCAATCGTACTGCACGAAGTCAGGTTGAACGGCATCCAGCAACAATGCGGCGTGGGCTTCTGACAGGTCGCGACCAAGGATCGTGTCACTGGCAGTCGGATGCAGATCAAAGTGGAGACCGAAGAATCCCTCGGAGCGCCGTTTCCGTGTTGCCGTTTTGGGGATTGGGACAAAGGGGATTGCCGAAAGCTGGAGCAAGGATCGTCGCGAAAATGTTGGCATGGCGGTAATGCGAATACGCCGCAGAGGACGCATCGGCCGGCAATTCGAGGACCGAGGGCGTGATGATGATCACGATTCATCAGCCAGGAAATCTGAAGTTGGCCGCACGCCTGACACCTCACTTCGACTACAACGCGAGCGTTGCCTCGATCTCACACAGGGTGACGACGGTGCCCCCGGCCACCGGTTTTCCGCTGAACCGGATTGCATCGGCCACCCATGTCGTGGCGAAACGCAGGTCATGAATGTCGAAGGATTGCGTAGCACGGGGGTCATATGGATTCTGCCACTTGGCACTTTTCCACTGGCCCTCGTTGCGAACTTCGATCGTTATCTCTGTCAATCCGGTGTTTTCGTCGAACCAGCTTGGCCCCTCAACAAAACGTACGCCGCTGATGGGTCGTGCCTCCGGGTAAACGATCTCGATCGTGATCGATCCCTGCGGCGTTTTCGGCGACAGGACAACATGATGGGCAGTGGCGGGCTCGACAGGGAAGGCTTCCACGTCTCTCACGACAATTTTGCGGTCGCTACCGGAAGCGTCGAATTCCAGGCCATCGACGAGAACGTTTAGGCTCGACGCACTGTTGGACGCGTAGCCGGGCAGCTCATCGCCGCCGTTGACGATGGCGGAATCGACAGCAGTCACCTTCACTTCTCTATTGGCGCGCCTGAAAGCGTTGTTAAGACTTTGGGCGTCGTCGTGCATGCGCAAGTTATCAACGCTCGCACTAACGTTTTCCAAATCTTCGAGAGGAATGCTGAACATGCCCCCAACAAGCGAGCCACCGCCGTCAACGATAATCCGTTCAGCGAGCGGTGCCATACGACCCGCCATGGCCTCGAATGTGTCATCGATAGAGTTGAACCCGGTTCTGGTGACGATGCGGTAACGGCCGGAAATTTTTGTATCGGGGAATTGCTTTCGTATGCCTTCGGTTCCCAGCACCAAGCCAAGAAGGCCGCCCATGGTCGCGGTGCCATTGTCAGAGTCCCATCCAGACAATGTCCCGACCCGAATGGTCCGCTTCAGGTCCCCTTCGCCATAGAGAAGCGCGAGCAGTCCTGTTGCGAAATTCACGGGTGATTCGTACCACTCAAGATAAAGAAACTTCGGATCCTGCTTCCCGCCAGTCCGAAGCGGACCGAACTTCGCGTCGAGCGCGTCGCGCGCGATTTCCCAATTGTTAACGTCGGGATTCGCAAGGTACTGGGCCAGGATAAAATCGTATATCACCGCGCTTTTAGACGTATCGGGAATGAACTTACGCGCGGTCTTTGCGAGCCACAAGGTCTGCTCGCGCGGGGGCAATGTTGTGTCCACGATCAAAGCCAACGAATAGAGCAACACATGGAATTGCGACGCATGCTCGGCGTATCCGGATGCGGTAGTTCGTATGGGCGACTCCGCCAATGTCAGAGCTCGCCGTGGCATTCCGGGCGCAAGAGCGCCGAAGAATTCTGTGGTGAGCTGAGCATCGATCATCAGAGACTGATCGTTCGCCGCAAGGAGTGACGTTGAAGGCGGTGCGACGAACAACGTCTGAAACATGAGTGTTTGCGCTGCGAGGTTGGAAACCCATATCGCTTTGCCCGGCTCGGTGTGCCGGAGCCAGGCCTGCCGATTATCGTCGGGCGTCAGGTAAGGATCACCCCGCTTCGTCATCGCCGCCAGATAAACGTATTCCATGTCGGTGTCGTCGTCTGATAGCCAGGGATCTTGGAAGTTGAACGACAACACATTTACCGCTGATCCTGCGCGCATGTGTTCGTATTTTCCGCCCCAGTCCTTGTCGGTCAGGTACGGCGGATCATTGTGGCGGCCCTCGGTAATAAGGCCCGTCCAGTTTGCGATGGACTCGGCCATCCACATTCCCGCGAGTCGGTCCAAATACGTAGTACGCGTTATCTTGAGCTGCCGTTTCTCGTTTGGGCCACCGTCGGCGGAGTCTGAACCGGCATCGGGCACAGGTTCGATGGTAGGCGGTGGCGTATCCAATGAGCCACCGTGCCCACCGCCGGGGTCGGATCCGGCCATCTTAGACGTGTCACTACACGCGGTGAGAAGCGAAAGAACGAAAGCGAAAGCGAAAGCGAAAGCGGCACTTTGCGAGTGCCACCATGGTTGTGCGGGATACGGCATGGAAATCTAAAGGGACTGAATTATAGCCCAAAGTGCGAATGGAAATGTAAGGTTTCCGTCGTCGAGGTCCCCGCTGGCCTCGAATCCCTTATGTCATTGGCATCATCTTTGCATTTTTCCTGTGTAAGAACGGAACCGTTTGTTCCACCGTCGATAGCCTGGTCGTTCGCAAGGGCGACAGCGTGATCCCGGGGAGGGTGATCAAGAGCGGCGACCTCGACAGCCGATACACCTTCATTCCAGATGTGGCTCTTGAGGTGGGTGAGACATACACGGTCGAAAAATTCGGGACATTCGTGGCTGGCGCACCGGTTCCGGTCGACCTGTCGACGATGAAGCCCAGCATCGATCTTCAGACCCATTATCGTGTCACGTTTGTCGGGCAAACCTACTGCTGCCCCGAATTGACGGACTCGTGCGACCGTCCATCGTGCAGCCAGGAGATCGGCCCCAGCGAAACATTGCACTTTTCCATGGCGATCCAATACTTGTCTGCCTCGATCGAATATGGGCGCACGCACGTTCGCTATCGCTTGACTGCCGACGGCGTCGCGTCCGAGCCCACAAAATGGGCACTGGGGGACAGCCATATCGAGCTGCCGACGGCAGCAAAGGAGTACTGTATCACAACCGAGTTACGCAGCCTGGTTGATGAGTCGGTGCGAGCTCTTCCTCCGATCTGTGTCGCCCACGGCAATTTGCCGCCCCAGGGCCATCAGCAGCCGGCCGGGACCGTTGACGACGACCTCAGCTATTGCCCACACCCCGTTGCAGGGCACGAAGTACCGTGGTGCAATTCGGTAAGACAGAAGTGCCAAAACGGCAGCGGGCCTGACTGTGAAAAACTGGGACAATATTGCGCGTCGTCCGACGCAGGTGCGACCGCGCACGAACAACCGGGGGGCTGTTCCATATCAACGCCTATCGAGACGCGACCATCGGGCTTGATGATGCTCGCGCTTGTATCGTTGGCGATAAGTTTGGTGTTGGCCACGAAACGTGGCGCATCACCGAACGCATGACCGCACGGCAGGGCTTGTTCCTTCGGGATTCATTGTGGGGCAAGCCGCGCACCGATGGTCGTGGCAATCTGTTCAAGCGCGGGTCCGAAATCATCCTGGCAAATGCTCGCGACATTTCCGTGGAAGGCCTTCACGAAATCGAAAATGCGCAGGCCCGGTGTTGCTGCGCCATTGGTAGAGGCACAAACAGGTTTGAGGTCCCACAAATTCTGCGTGCCTAAGCGGTCCCGAGAGATGGCGTAAGCGGTTGAAGTTGGATCCCTCGGCCAACCCATGATCGCGGAAACCGTGATCTTGTGCGGGTTGTTTGGTTTCAGTTTCAGGATGTCGCTGACGAAATCGGCGACGGGAATAAGTTTTCCACCGCCGGTCTCATCCGCAACACAATTTGAAAGCGGGGTAGAAAACTCTGCAGGTTGGGCGAATATACCGTTGCACCGGTGTCCAACAAGAGCGCAACGCAAGCTGGCCTGTTGATCGGTCGACGGGTATTGGGTGTCGACGAAGAAATCCGTATCGGGCGGCGCCGAGCAATCGTCCTCGTCCGTTATCATGATGATCGCCAGGTGTGCGTTTGGGCGCAAGAATTTGGCGTTGCTGGGCGTTGCGTTTTCGTAGAGGGCAAGGCGGACTGCCTGCAACTGGTGTTCGTACCCGCAACCGCTGATGCCGAGATTCGTCATCTTCGCGAAGGCTTCGACCACGGTTCCGTTTCCAATGATGTTGTCTTGTTTTCCGTTGTTGTACGAGATGATGAACTTGTTTCCGTCTTCAAGGCCGCTGTCTGCCGGTGGCTTAAACTGGCCGCGATCCCCTCCGGGGAAGCTGCAGACCGGGTTGCCGGGAATAGCGATGTTTCCCGCTCCGACATTGCTTGAAACCACGCCGATGTGAACGTTGGGCAATCCACCGAGACTCTGTTGCAGTATCTCGATGAATCTCGGAAAGTTCCTCTGAAGATTTTCTTGTTCTTCCTTCATCGATCCGGAATTGTCGATCATGAAAAGGATGTCGAGGTCGCGGCCTGGGTTGGCATCCGGCACCCCATCATTTCTCACGCCAGCGATGTTCCCTTCTCCGCGATTGCCGCCCATCCCGCCGTTGCTGCTCGTTCCGCCGTTGCCGCTCGCTCCGCCGTTGCTGCTCGCTCCGCCGTTGCTGCTCATCCCGCCTGACGCGGCCGGTTGCCCTCCAGTTTCACCGGGTTGCTCTATCTTCTCGGCGGCTGCGAGACATGCGCTTGAAAGCGTTAGCAGGAGACAAAGCGTTGGTGTCGACGACATGGAGATATTGTTTCCCATTGGAGTGAAAGGTCGAATTGGATGCTGTCATTAGAGGGACGAGTTTGATTGATCAATTGCGCAAAAACTCGCGCAGAACAGCCCGAGCGCTCTCGGGAAGATATCCCGCTTGCCGCGGCGGCATCGCAAATGGAGAACCGGAAGGGACGTCGATACGCTCAAGCGCTGCCCTGGCGCTGCTTTGCGTCAGACGATGCACGTTGATTCGTGCGCGACGTGAGCCGGCCGGCGCATCGTCGCCATGGCAACGGACACACATCTGGTTGATGATTTGTTTTCCATCCGCTTCCGGCGACGGCTCGACACCCGATGCCTGCAGGGATTCGTTCGACAACGAGGCCGCCATCAACTCAAAGGGGTCGTCCAGGCTGTGCTCACCGAGGAATGCGTCGAAGTCAGACTGAAGCGCGGCGCCCACCTCTGCATTGAGGTTATCGAATGCGTAGTACGGTATAGAAAACCCCGTTCAAGCATGGGCGTCCGGTACATGCTCCAGCTGGTTGTTCGATCTTCACAGCGCCATTGCCGAAAGATCTCCTGCGACGGCATCTGAAAGGGTTCGATCCTCCTCCCGGCATCGCCCAGGAGAATTGCAGTGAACGCTTGAAGAGCAAAAAGATTGTGACCCGAGCTCTCGTGTAGATCATGGTCTTGAAGCGAAACGCCACCGTAGGTCGTCTCCGACCGGTGGACCTTCTCGAACACAGCTC